>JAAWGY010000097.1 GCA_022795575.1 Angelakisella sp.
CGTCGCCTGCGGGCATCCCTTCGGGAACGTGCCCTACGGGCAACCTCCCCTTTCAGGGGAGGCCGGCCTAAGAGCCGCCTTCGGCGGTTGGCCGTGGGGCTGCTTCGCAGCCCTTTGGAGGAACGATTTACGGCTGGGTTTGTACCAAAGAACGGGGCCCTGCCGTCTTATCAGGCCGTAGGCCGCGGTTCTAAACAGCGGCTTTTGGGTGAGGATGGGGGCTATTGCGGTTATGTAGCCTGCTGGCGGGGAAGCACAAACCGCGGCCGGGGTTAGGGGTAGCCGCTTTCTCCCCAAAACAGCCCGCCGATGCAATTGGCGGGCGCATTTTGGGACCACCGGCCTAAAGCTTTGCCCCTCCCAGCTCTGGTTGGTTTATATGCTGCTTGAGCCCGCCGCAAAAAAGAAAACGGTTGGGGAACAAATCTTTATCGCGTACCAAATAGTCCTCGGCGGATTCGTGAATATTCACAAGAAAATTCCCCCTTTCAGCAGCTCCCACATATAGGTTAGCATATTCTAACCAAAAAGCAAGTTTTTCCTCAAAGGGCCTTGACAACACCAGTTAGTGGTGGTAAACTAAGGACGATTTGAGAGTTAGAAGCTGCTAACCACATTGGGAAGGAGGCGAAGAGATGATGCCGCTGACAATGGCAAAGGCGGGGGAAACCGTCATGATCCGTAAAATTACCGGCAAGGATGAGGTGCGCCAGCATCTGGCCGAGCTGGGGTTTGTGGTGGACAGCGATGTGACAGTGGTAAGCGAGATTGCAGGGAACCTGATTGTACAGGTGAAGGACAGCCGCATTGCGCTGGACAAAACCATGGCAAACCGGATTATGGTTTAAGCGCCTGAATAATAAGAGCCGGTTCGGGAGCTCCCGGCGCGCTGCCTTGGCAGGGCTTTTTACGGCCTGCTACCTTAAAAAGGCTTGCAATACAGCAAGTATTCCTGGGGTTTTTGCCATACAGGACAAAAAAATCCCCGCCAATCCGGCGCGCCGGGAGCTCCTGAACAGGCGCTAAGAAAATATTAGAGGAGGAGAACGGTATGAAAACACTGAAGGATGTCAAGGTGGGCGAAACCGCTACCGTGGCCCGGCTCCATGGGGAGGGCCCAGTGAAACGCCGGATTATGGATATGGGCATTACCAAGGGCGTAGAGGTCTTTGTGCGTAAGGTGGCCCCGCTGGGCGACCCTATGGAGCTGAATGTCAGGGGTTATGAGCTGTCTGTCCGCAAAAGCGATGCGGAGATGATCGAAGTACAATAAACCTATGCGGCGGGCAGGCCGCTATTCTTTGCGCCATAAGTTAGCCAAAACTAACATTTGAAGGGAGCGAATTTCGTGGATATGAAAATTGCTTTAGCGGGCAATCCCAACTGCGGCAAAACAACGCTGTTTAATGCCCTCACCGGTTCAAGCCAGTACGTGGGCAACTGGCCCGGCGTCACGGTGGAAAAGAAGGAGGGCAAGCTGAAGGGCCATAAGGACGTGGTCATCCAGGACCTTCCCGGCATCTATTCCCTTTCCCCCTACACCCTGGAGGAGGTGGTGGCCCGGAGCTATCTGGTGAAGGAGAAGCCGGACGCCATCCTCAACATTGTGGACGGCACCAACATCGAGCGCAACCTTTACCTCACCACCCAGCTCATTGAGCTGGGCCTGCCGGTGGTGGTGGCGGTAAACATGATCGACCTGGTGCGGAAAAACGGCGACACCATCGACCTTGCCAAGCTGGGGGCGGCCCTTGGCTGCGAGGTGGTGGAGATGAGCGCCCTTAAGGGCGAGGGCGGCATGACCGCCGCCGAAAAGGCCGTGTCTCTGGCCCGGAACCATCAGGCAGGGGAGCTTCCCCACGTGTTTACCGGCAGCGTGGAACACGCCCTGGCCCACATTGAGGAATCCGTCCAGGGCCAGGTGGCAGGCAGCTACCTGCGCTGGTATGCCATTAAAATTTTTGAACGGGATGAAAAGGTCCTGGAGGAGCTGAATCTTCCCTCTGATTTGAAGGCCCACCTGGAGGAACATATTGCCGACTGCGAAAAGGAGCTGGAGGATGACGCCGAGAGCATCATCACCAACCAGCGGTATTCCTACATTAACGGCGTAGTTGCCAAGGCGGTGAAAAAGAAAGCGGCCAAGCACAGCCTTTCCGTTTCCGACAAGATTGACCAGATCGTCACCAATCGGGTGCTGGCCCTGCCCATTTTTGCCGTGGTCATGTTCTGCATCTATGCCATTGCCATGGGCGGATGGGGGATTTCCATCGGCACTATGGGCACCGACTGGGCCAATGATGTCCTCTTTGGCGAGGTTGTCCCCGGTTTGTTTGACACCATCCTGGGTGCCCTCCATGTGGCCGAGGACGGCTGGCTCTATGGGCTGATCCAGGACGGTATTGTAGCCGGCGTGGGCGCGGTGCTGGGCTTTGTGCCTCAGATGCTGGTGCTGTTCTTCCTGCTGGCTATCCTGGAGGATGTGGGCTACATGGCCCGTGTCGCCTTCATCATGGACCGCCTCTTCCGTCGCTTTGGCCTCTCCGGCAAAAGCTTTATCCCCATGCTGGTGGCTACCGGCTGCGGCGTCCCCGGTATCATGGCCTCCCGAACCATTGAGCAGGACCGGGACCGGAAGATGACCATTATGACTACCAGCTTTATCCCCTGCGGGGCCAAGATGCCCATCATCGGCCTGTTTGCCGGGGCGGTGTTCGGGGATTCCCCCTGGGTAGCCACCTCTGCTTTCTTTATCGGCATCGCCGCAGTGGTTATTTCCGGCATCATGCTGAAGAAATTCAAAGCCTTCGCTGGGGAGCCCGCCCCCTTCGTCATGGAGCTGCCCTCCTATCATGCCCCCTCTATGGGCAACGTACTTCGGGCTACCTGGGAAAGGGGTTGGAGCTTCATCAAGCGGGCAGGCACTATTATCCTGTTGAGCTCCATTGTCCTCTGGTTCCTCCAAGGCTACGGCTTCGTGGATGGCGCCCTCCAGGCTGTGGAGGACAACAACCATTCCCTGCTGGCCGCCATCGGCAGCGCCATTGCCTGGATCTTTGCGCCTATAGGCTGGGTAGGGGATATGGCCTGGAAAGCCACCGTGGCCACTGTCACCGGACTCATTGCCAAGGAAGAGGTGGTCAACACCTTCGGCGTGCTGTACCAGTACGCCGGTGAGGCGGACCTGATGGAGGACGCCAGCGGCATCTATGCCGCCATCGGCGCGGACTTCGGCGCTATGGCCGCCTACTCCTTCATGATCTTCAACCTTCTCTGCGCCCCCTGTTTCGCGGCCATGGGCGCCATCAAGCGGGAGATGAACAACGCCAAATGGACGGCGGCGGCGATTGGGTATATGTGCGGCTTTGCCTATGTGATAAGCCTGATCGTCTTCCAGCTGGGCGGGCTGGTCACTGGCGAGGCGGTGTTTGGAACGGGGACCGTTGCGGCGCTGGTCCTGCTGGCGGGGATCCTGTACCTGCTGTTCCGCAAAGGCTATCAGGGGGAGGGACACGCCCGTCAGTTAACCTCTGTGGCCGCTGCCGCTGCAAAGTGACCGGCTTGGAAAGGAGCAACGGATCATGTCAGTTATATTGGGGAATGTCATTGTAATTGCCGCTCTGGCTGCTGCTGTCGCGTTGGCTGTCCGCTCCCTGTGGAGGTCCCACAAATCCGGCAAGGGCTGTAGCGGTGACTGCGGAAACTGCCACGGCTGTCACTAAAGCTCCGGGGCAGCAAGACACGATGGGAAGGCATGGGCAGCGGGGGCTGCTCATGCCTTTTCCCTTTTTTAGGAGGATAGATTCTGATGGCAGAATTACGGGAAGCCCATCTTCGCTACCTGCTGGCGATCTACGAATTGGGGAAAAGCACGCCGGATGTGGGGATACAGGCTGTGGCAAGGGCTCTGAGCTGCTCGAAAGCCTCTGTCACAAACATGATGGCCAATCTAATGGAGCTGAGCTTACTGGTCCGGGAGCGGTACGGGAAAATCTATCTGACGGATACCGGCTTTCTACTGGCAAAGGAGCTGTTCCGGTGTGTCGAGGTCATCCGGGAACGGCTTCCGGCGATGGGATTTGAGCTGACGGAGGAGGAAGCCACTGCCCTGGCATATACAATGGTTGTGAATTTGCCGGAACACAGTCGTAAACGACTGGCCGGCCGGGAATAATAGCCTAACAGGAATTTACCGGCCCAACCCAAGGTGTTGTGCCGCTGTAGGCTTTGGAGGCAACGATGCTATGTCAATAGAAGTTACAAAGGAAATCCTGCTCCCCTTTGCGGGGACAGTCTTGGGCGCGGCCTGCGTTTTTGTCATGCGCGACACGCTCCACACAAAAGTACAGCGAATCCTGACCGGGTTTGCGGCGGGGGTTATGGTGGCAGCGTCCATCTGGAGCCTGCTGGTTCCCGCCATGGAACAGGCGGAGGCTATGGGGCAGTGGGCATTTCTTCCGGCAGTTGTGGGATTTTGGCTGGGTATCCTGTTCCTGCTGGCGCTGGACCGGACAATCCCCCACCTGCACCAGGGCAGCAGCCAGCCGGAGGGTCCCCATGCCCGGCTAAAGCGGACCACCATGCTGGTGCTGGCCGTCACTCTACACAAC
Source organism: Angelakisella sp. (assembly GCA_022795575.1). Classification (GTDB taxonomy): domain Bacteria; phylum Bacillota; class Clostridia; order Oscillospirales; family Ruminococcaceae; genus Angelakisella. The sequence goes on from JAAWGY010000097.1 coordinate 4,611, forward strand.
ATCCCGGAGGGGATGGCGGTGGGGGTGGTGCTGGCAGGCTGGATGGCGGGAAATGAGACGATCACCGTTACCGGGGCGCTGGCCCTGTCCATCGGCATCGCCATTCAGAACTTCCCGGAGGGCGCCATTATCTCCATGCCGCTGCGGGCGGAAGGGATGGGAAAGGGACAGGCCTTTCTGTACGGGGCTCTCTCCGGCGTGGCGGAGCCGGTGGCCGCTGTTTTGACCATTTGGGCGGCCGGGCTGATCCTGCCCGCCCTGCCCTACCTGCTCAGCTTTGCGGCGGGGGCCATGGTCTATGTGGTGGTGGAGGAGCTGATCCCGGAGGCCTCCGCCGGGGAGCACTCCAACCTGGGGACGCTGTTTTTTGCGGCGGGCTTTACCGTCATGCTGGCGCTGGATGTGGCGCTGGGGTGAAAACGTGACAGCTTTTTTGTATCCATGCGCTCAATGTAGGCACAGATCAGACCGGCGACGGCATCCTCACCGGCGGAAGTGTCTATACACAGAGCCGTGGGTGTCCCCAATGATGTTGATGACTGCCCCCGTAAGCATGGCCGCCATTGCGTATTTCGGGCTGCCGATGCTGCGATGGATCTCTTTTGTTTCTCCCCGTCCCAGCGAAACGCTTAGCATGGCGGCAGCGCTGTCCCCAAAAAAAGAGGCTCAGCCCCCAGCCCACAACGGTGATGGGAAAAATGAAGACAGTAGCGGCGTTGCCTAAGTAGCCGATGCCATTGTTAACAAAAATCTGATTGACAATATTGTAAAGACAGGAAATGATCAGGGAGCAGATACAGGGAATCGCGAACTGCCGCAGCAGTTTTCCTACCCTTTCGGCACCAAGATCCTGACTATTTTCCATAAAATGGCCTCCTTGAATTCAGGCAAAAAACAGCACACGCAGATGCGTATGCCGTATAAAAATCACGCCACACACCTTGCATCCGTACCGTAATCAGACTTATGCACCGACAGGTGCTGCGTGTATCGTTCACTACCTATTAAATTAATCGTGCAGGTAAGTATATCATTTCTTTTCGATTTTTACAAAGGCAATTTTGCACAAGGATCGTTCCCTGTTTTTTTTGCAATTTTTCGCAAAAAAGCGCAAAAAGCTGTTGCAAATCCGCCTGATTCTTCCTATGGGTACGCAGAAACGAGATTTCATCGGCTGTTTGAAGGAGGAACTCCGGGAATGGTTCGGCCACAGCGACGTTTCCACCACATCCAACATCGATACCTACCTGGGCTTCCGCTCCAGGATCGCTTCAGCCAAGGCTATCCTTGGCGTTTATCCTGGGTGATGTCCCTCCAAATGCCCTCCCTAATTGGAAGTTATCCTGGAAGGTTCGGACCAATGCTCGGTTTTGGGGAGGGCCGGCGGAGGGCATGAAGAAAACCCGCAGAGCCGCTTGAAATCAAGGGCCCACGGGTTTTCAGAAGATGGTGCCGGTGGTGGGGGTCGAACCCACACGGTATCGCTACCAACGGATTTTGAGTCCGTCATGTCTGCCATTCCATCACACCGGCGAGGATGCTTACTTAGTATAATACACTTCCGGGAAAAAATCAAGGAAAAAGTGCAGGCAGGGTGGCGTTTGCGGCACGACGGGAAGATACGCTGCTATCCAGGGGGGGCAATGGGGTACGGGCTGGTAGGCCGCTTTGGGGTTCCTCTGGCGATACCCTTGACTTACGGGCGCTTTTGGTGCAAAATGATAACCGATGTGCTGTGTCTGGGGCAGCCTTTCTGCAACGGGCAGGCGGTGCTTTTGGGGGGACAGCGTCCACCACCACACTATAATAAGTAAGAAGGGGTTTCGATTTATGAAAAAATCCATTTCTGCCCAGGTTTTACAGACGGCCATTGTGCTGCTGGGCACCCTCATTTGCGGGCTGGGCATCCAGCTGGAGCTGTTCAGCGGGGCCGGGGTTGATCCGCTTACCATGTTTGAGGAGGGGATGGGGCGTACGTTGGGCACTGCTACGGGCAATGTTGCTTTGGGGGTTAACTGCCTGATGCTGGTGCTGGCTTTTCTGATTAACCGCAGACGTATTTGGGTGGGGACTGCTATTACTGCTCTTCTGCTGGGGCCTTCCATCAATCTCTTTGCCGGCATTATGGCGGGCTTGGAGCTTGTGCCGCCGGTGGGGTTGGCGGGGCGGCTGGCGATGAACATTGCCGGGGTTTTTCTCTGCGGGGCGGGGATTGCTGTTTATATGCTTCCGGATTACGGGGTGGGGGCAATGGAGGTTGTGATGATCTTCCTATCCGAACGGCTTCATCTTCCTTATGGGCCGGTTCGGATTGGGATGGATTGTACCTGGGGGGTTATTGGGTTTTGTTTGGGGGGGACGTTGGGGATTGGTACGGTGATTGGGGCTTTTGGGATTGGGGCCAGTATGGATTTTTGCTTGCGGTGGCTGAAACGGGTTGTGGGGGGGCGTATTCCGCAGGGGCGATAGGATAGTAATATAGCCTGTGTGTCAGGCTGCTTCGTTTCCCACAAGCTCCCCGAAAAGGGGGGCTTTTTTTGTTGTGCAAACTTCCCCGTCCCCAAACCACCCCCAAATATTCCCCACCATTTTATAAGCGCTTTCCCTCCGTTTTTGGTAAAATATTCCTACCATTTTTTGCCGAAAAGGAGGTTTTTTTGTGACAAAAACGTATGGCTACGCAAGAGTCTCCAGCCGGGAGCAAAACGAAGCCCGCCAGCTGGCAGCACTGGGCAGATGGGGTATCCAAATGGAGGACCTCATCATGGACAAGCAAAGCGGAAAGGACTTCGAGCGCCCCGGCTGGGTGGCCCTCATCCGCCGCCTCCAGCCAGGAGACCTGCTGGTGGTGCAAAGCATCGACCGCCTGGGCCGTAATTACACCGAGATCCTGGAGCAGTGGCGCCTGATTACCAAGGAAAAACGTGCCGATATCCTGGTGCTGGATATGCCCATGCTGGATACCCGGGCCCGGGACGGCGACCTGACCGGTACATTTGTGGCCGACCTGGTGCTCCAAATTTTGTCCTATGTGGCCCAAACCGAACGGGAAAATATCCGTAAGCGCCAGGCAGAGGGCATCGCTGCCGCCAAAGCCAGAGGGGTGCAGTTCGGGCCGGACCGCACCCCCCCGCCCCCCACCTTCCGGGCCGCCAAAACCGCCTACCGCTCCGGCAGGCTTACCCTCCGGGAGGCTGCCCAGCTGGCAGGCATGAAAAAAACTACCTTCTACCGCCAGTGCCAGCGGGAAGATAGCCTCTAAAATCTTGGTCCAGGTTGTATACTTCTTGGACCA
>JAAWGY010000098.1 GCA_022795575.1 Angelakisella sp.
GAGTTTCGCTCCTGCGGGAGCGACCAGGGCCTGCGCGGCCCTGGACCTGCGGCCCGGTAGCCCGGGCGGGCACAACCTGTGGGACAGGCTGCTTCGTTTCCCGGAGGGCGTCCTTTGACAGCCACCCCCCACCATGCTATAATTGACCCATCCCGCCAAACACAAGGAGGACCCTGTATGCGCATCCTTGCCATCGACTACGGCGACGCCCGCACCGGCCTTGCCGTCTGCGACCCCGGGGAACTGCTGGCCAGCCCCCTGACCACCATCACCCACTACGACCCCGCCGAAGTCGCCCGCCAGGCCGCCCAGGCCGCCAACAACGCCGGCGCCCAGCGTATCATCGTCGGCTACCCCCTGAATATGGACGGCTCCGCCGGCCCCCGGGCCCAAATCTGCCAGGACTTCGCCCTCACCCTCCAAAAACTCACCCCCCTCCCGGTCCTGCTTTGGGACGAGCGGGGCACCACCGTCACCGCCACCCGCTACCTGAACGCCACCGATACCCGGGGCAAAAAACGCAAGCAGGTCATCGACGCAGTGGCCGCCACAGTGATTTTGGAAAGCTACCTTGTCTGGCGCAAAAACCATCCCGGAGAGGAGGAGCCCCATGGCACACTTTGAAAGGGATGTCTGCCGCCAGGAGCTTTACCGCGGCAGCGTCTTTACCGTAACCACCCATCAGGCCCAGCTGGAGGACGGCACCCAGTCCCGCCGGGACGTGGTAAACCACAACGGGGGCGCCACGGTAGCCGCCCTGACCGAGGAGGGCCGGCTGCTGCTGGTGCGCCAGTACCGCTTTGCCGCTGCCCGGGAGCTGCTGGAGCTCCCCGCCGGCAAGCTGGAGCCGGGGGAGGACCCCGCCGCCGCAGCGGCCCGGGAGCTTACCGAGGAGACCGGCTACACCGCGGCCTCGCTGACAAAGCTTACCGAAATCCTCCCCACCCCAGCCTACTGTACCGAGAAAATCTACCTTTACGAGGCCCAAGGGCTCACCCGGGGCAGCCAGCACCTGGACCGGGACGAGTTTTTGGACCTGGTGACGCTTCCCCTCTCCCAGGCCCTGGCCATGGTGCTCCGGGGCGAGATTACCGACGCCAAAACCCAGGTGGGGGTACTGCTGCTGGCCCAGCGGTACGGCACCACCCCAACAAAGGAAGGGGAGGAATTGTAGATGGAAGCAAACCAGAACCAGAAGCGTCAGGGATACCTGAGTTGGGACCAGTACTTTATGGGGGTGGCGATGCTCTCCGCCCAGCGGAGCAAGGACCCCAACGGCCAGGTGGGCGCCTGCATTGTAAGCCAGGAGAACAAGATCCTCTCCATGGGCTATAACGGTATGCCCATCGGCTGTCCCGACGACCAGATGCCCTGGGCCCGGGAGGGGAGCTTTTTGGAGACGAAATACGCCTTTGTCTGCCACGCCGAACTTAACGCTATCCTCAACAACGACGGCGGCTCGCTGCGGGGGACGCGGATCTACGTCACCCTCTTCCCCTGCAACGAGTGCGCCAAGGCTATCATCCAGAGCGGCATACGGGAGATTGTTTACCTCTCGGATAAATACGCCGATACCGACGCCGTGGTTGCCTCCAAGCGGATGCTACAGATGGCTGGGGTAGTCCTGCGGCAGTACCAGCCGGCGGAGCGGGAGATCACCCTGACGCTGTGAGGGCGGGGGCAGTTTTTGCTTTTCTCCTCGACATAGCGCACTGCCTAATTCAGCTGTACACAGTTCTTATCGCCGTGCCCGGATCGGAAGCCGAGGCTATAGCCATAACTTCGCATTTCAATACTCTGCTCAAACGCTTATAAATACAGCTTTATAAAAGAAACAGGGGAAATGACGATGAAACAACGGGTATTCAGTATGCTGCTCTGTGTGGCGCTGCTCTTTTCCGTCTTCCCGCAAGTGGCGTTTGCCCAGGGGGATGTATTGGACAGCGGCTTGGCGGCAAATGCCCTGGCCCGGACGGGGGGAAACCTACCTGGATTGGGACACAAACGAGAAAAAGCTGGTGCCAATGCCCATCCCGGAGAGGATCACTGAGATTTTAGCGGCCGGTGATATTCCCCTTTCCAATGGCTGGTACATTGTCAAAAGTACAAGGAATGTAGGTCGCGTCACCGTCAGCGGCGATGTCCACCTCATTCTGGCGGACGGCTGCGAGCTGACCGCCAGGACCAGCATTGAGGTAAGCAGCGGCAGCAGCCTGACCATCTACGCCCAGTCTGACAGCGGCAGTAGGGGGAAGTTGACCGCAACCGGTGCCGAATACTGCGCGGGTATCGGCGGCGGCGACGGTGACGCAGGCGGCACCATCGCCATCACCAGTGGCCAAGTGACCGCAACCGGCCAAGACGGCGGCAAGGATATTGGCATCGGAAACGATACCACCCCTGGTGAGAATGACAGCGTCTTCATCGATGACAACGCCACGGTGAAAAACGAGAGCGGTAAGGATTTGAGCCATGATCCCGACATTATTATCATCCACCGCCCGGACAACAGCAAATGGGAGTTTGATGATACAGGGCACTGGCACCCCTGCTTTGGTTGCAACAACCCGCAACACCGCACCAAACCGGTGGCCCACAGCGGCGGCGCCTCCGACTGCATAAACAAGGCCGTCTGCGATGAGTGCGGGCAACCCTATGGCGAGGAGCACGACTGGAGCGCGTGGAAGTCCAACAACGATGGTACCCACACCCGCGCCTGCACCCGGGGCTGCGGCGCTGACGAGACAGAAAGCTGTACCAGCACCGGCACTGCCACCTGCGATGTTCCACAGACCTGCACCAAGTGCGGCTACCACATGGGCGACAAACTGAACCACAGCTGGGGTGAATGGAAATCCAACAACAACGGTACCCACACCCGCGCCTGCACCCGGGGCTGCGGCGTTGCCGAGGAGAAAAGCTGTACCCCGGCCCTCCGGGGCCAAAAGGACCCCACCACCGATACCGAGGGCTACACCGGCGACCTTGTTTGTACCCTCTGCGGCTGGTTGCAGAAGAAGGGCCAGGCCATCCCCAAGCTGCCCGCCCCCAGGGAGCCCGGCGGCTCTTCCGGCGACTGCGAGTCGATCTACCACCACGAAAATCTTTCCCAGGGCGGCGTGGTCCTCTCCGGCGACCGCATCCATGAAAACGCCCGCTTAACGGTGACAAAGGATCGCCTGCATGACGGCGGGACTTGTAGCGATTGCGACCAAATCCGCCAGTGGCAGCAGCAGGGCCGGGTAATCGCCATTTATGATGTGTCTTTGGATGATGGCTTCCGGGAAACCGTGACCATCACATTCCCCGTTCCCGGCCAGTACAACGGCAAAACTTTGGCCATCGCCCACTGTCTGAAGGGTAAGCTGGAAATCTACGAAACGACAATACAAAACAGCAAAGCCAAGGTAACGGTGGACAGCCTGTCCCCCTTTGTCATCCTGACCGGTGATCCGGCCAAGGAAAACCCGGAAACCGGCGGGGTTCTGCCTGCCGACGTCCCTGCCACAACAGAGATCCACACCCCCGCAGCCCCCCCAGAGACCGAGGAAACGACCCCCGACGCCGGCGAACCGGAAAACCGGGCCAGTCAGGCCGCCGAGCCGGCACAGGCGGCCTCCATCCGGCAGGAGGGGGCGAAAAAGGCCGGCGGCGGTGCAGGGATCATCGCAATTTTGGCGGTGCTTGCAGCCGTAGCCTGCGGCGGGATCTGGTTCTGGAAACGGAAAAGGTCTGTATAAGAAAGGTCTATATAAGAACAGGCAGGGGAGAAGGAGCGTTCTGCTCCCTCTCCCCTGTTGTTTTTTGCAAAATCGGGCTCTTAGGCCGTTGGAAAAGTCACTGCCAATTTGGTGCACTGGGTGATGCTGAACAGGCTCTCAGATAATCTTCTCCACCGGCACCATCACCCCAAAGACGGTGGGCCCGGCGTTGGTTGTCACCGAAGCGCCGATGAGATACTCCCCCAGGCACTTGCGGCCGGTGGTCTTCTCCAAAGTCTTGCGCAGCTCCTTTGCCAGCTCCTTATCCCGGGCGTGGACGATGTAAAAGCCGCGCCCGTCATCCACCGCCTGCTTCTGGAAATGCTCCACCATGGCGGGGATGAGCTTATGGTCCCCCCGGACCTTTTGGATGGTATCCGTCCCCCCGTTGTGGATGGTGAGGAGGGGCCGGAAGCCCAGGATCTCCCCCACAAAGGCGGCGGCAGAGGTAATGCGCCCGCTCTTTTTGGCAAAATCCAGGTTGGTCAGCCCAAAGTAAACCTGCCAGGTGTTCAGCTCCCGGTGGAGCAGCGCCAGGATCTCCTCCCGGCTCCCGCCTGCCGCGGCGGCCTTGCCCGCCTCCGCTACCGCGTGGCCGTAGACATAGGTGTAGGAGGCGGAATCCACCACATCGATGGTGATCTCCTCCGCCCCGGCGGGCTGCTCCTCCAGCACCATCTGCCGGGCCAGGCAGGCGGCGTTATAGATGCCGGAGCCCTGGGCGGTGATGGTGATGCAGATAAGCTGCCGGTATCCGGCGGCGATCTCCTCCCGGAAGGCCTCGGCGAACTGCAAGGGGGTGATTTGGGCGGTGGTGGGGATGGATTTGGCGGCGGTGAGCATCTCGTAGTACTCCTCGCTGGTAAAGTCCACGCTTTCCCGGTAGGTGACGCCGTCCACCGTGATGGGGATGGGCATTACACGGATCTGGTACTCCCGGGCCTCCCTTTCAGGCAGGTCGGCGGCGGAATCGGTGATGATTTTGATCAAAACGGCTTCCTCCCTGTTTTACTCAAGGTTCGGGAGGGCATCCTCCCAATGATAGCGGTGGAGCTGACCAAAACTTTGCAGCTCCGGAAAGTCCCACTGGCGCAGGACCTCGTAGGTGGCAACAGCCACCGTGTTGGAAAGGTTCAGGCTGCGCAGCCCCTGGCGCATGGGCAAACGCAGGCACCGGCTGGGGTGCTCCAGCAGCAGCTCCTCCGGCAGCCCGGCGTCCTCCCGGCCAAAGACCAGCCAGGCAGGGGAGGGGTACTCGGCCTTTGTGTAGACCTGCTGGCCCTTGGTGGTAAAAAGGAAGAGGGCTTCCCCCTGGGTGCGGTTCAAGAAGTCCTCCAGGGAGGAGTAGTGGGTGATGTCCAGGTAATCCCAGTAGTCCAGCCCTGCCCGGCGGAGCTTGGCGCTGTCGATGGCAAAGCCCAAAGGGCCAACCAGATGGAGCCGGGCGCCGGTGGCGGCACAGGTGCGGGCAATGTTGCCGGTATTTTGGGGGATGCGCGGCTCCACCAAAACGATGTTTAGCTGGGGCAAGGTGCCATCTCCTCGAAAAATGTAACATCGGTTATATTTGCATATAGTATTGTAGCTTATTCTTGGGGGGTTGTCAAGGGTACGGAGGGCGGGGTGGTGGGGGCAGGCGCATTTTAGGCCCGCCGCCCTAAAAGCCCTCGCGCCACACCATACTACCCCCTGGCCATCGCTTTTTTAACAATTTAGTCATTGATTTTTTCGGGAAAAGGGATATAATAGAAATATCTTTTAGCACTCATGTATAACGAGTGCCAAACAACATATCTTTTGGAGGTGGGCGAAATGCCTAAAAAACAGTTTCAGGCGGAATCCAAGCGGCTGCTGGAGCTGATGATCAACTCTATCTATACCCACAAGGAGATCTTTCTGCGGGAGCTGATCTCCAACGCCAGCGACGCGATGGACAAGCGCTACTATCACTCCCTTTCCGGCGGGGAAACCGGTCTTGCCCGGGAGGAGCTCTGCATCCAGATTATCCCGGACAAAAGCGCCCGAACCCTGACCATCACCGACCGGGGCTGCGGCATGAGCCAGGAGGAGCTGGAGGAGAACCTGGGCACCATTGCCAAGAGCGGCTCGCTGGCCTTTAAGGAGGAGAACGACAAGCAGGAGGATGTGGACATCATCGGCCAGTTTGGGGTAGGCTTTTACTCCGCCTTTATGGTGGCCAAAAACGTGCGAGTCCTTACCCGCCCGGCAGGGGAGAACGCCCAGGGCTGGTGCTGGGAATCGGACGGTAGCGACGGCTACACCATCACCCCGTGTGACAAGGCGGAGACGGGCTCCACCGTCATCCTTACACTAAAAGACAACACCGAGGAGGACGACTACGACGAGTTTTTGGAGAGCTACCGCCTCCAAAGCCTGGTGAAAAAATACTCCGACTACATCCGCTACCCCATCCGGATGGAGATGACCCGTTCCCGCAAAAAGGAGGGCACCGAGGACGAGTACGAGGACTACCAGGAGATTGAAACGCTTAACTCGATGGTTCCCATCTGGAAAAAGGCCAAGGGAGAGGTTTCCGACGAGGAGATGAACCAATTCTACCAGGACAAATTCGGGGACTTTAGCCCTCCGCTACGGGTGATCCGGAGCAGCACCGAGGGGGCGGCCACCTACAACGCCCTGCTCTTTATCCCAGCCCGGGCGCCCTACAACTACTACAGCCGGGACTACGAGAAGGGGCTACAGCTCTACGCCAGCGGCGTTCTGATTATGGACCGGTGCGCCGATCTGCTGCCGGACTGCTTTAGCTTTGTAAAGGGGCTGGTGGATTCCCAGGATCTGAGCCTTAACATCTCCCGGGAGATGCTACAGCACGACCGGCAGCTGAAGCTCATCGCCGGACGGCTGGAAAAGAAGATTGCCGGCGAGCTGGGGCTGATGCTGAAAAACGAGCGGGAGAAGTACGAGGATTTCTTTGGGGCGTTTGGTTTACAGCTAAAGTTTGGGGTTTACAGCACTTATGGGGCCCAGGGGGAGTTGCTGCGGGATCTGCTGCTGTTCAGCTCCTCCAAATCGGAAAAGCCGGTGACGCTGGCGGAGTACGTGGAGCGGATGAAGGAGGACCAGAAGGTCATCTACTACGCTTGCGGCCAGAGCCGGGAGCAGCTGGAGCACCTGCCCCAAACCGAGCTGGTAAAGGAGAAGGACTACGAAATCCTTTACCTCACCGACGATGTGGACGAGTTTTGCGTTCGTGCTTTGGGGCAGTATGCTGACCACGAGTTCAAATCGGTTTCGGACGGGGATTTGGATTTGGCCAGCCAGGAAGAGAAGGACCAGGTCAAGGAGCAGAGCGACAAGGAGAAGGACCTGCTGGACTGCATGAAGGAGGCGCTGGGGGAGAAGGTCAAGGAGGTTCGGCTTTCGGCGCGGCTTAAGAGCGGGCCGGTGTGCCTGACCACCGACGGGGGGATTACCCTGGAGATGGAGAAGGTGTTTGCCCAAATGCCGGGGGACCAGAAGATGAAGGCAGAGCGTGTGTTGGAGCTGAACGGGGGGCACGGGGTGTTCCGGAAGCTCCAGGGGCTTTATCAGGCTGGGGAGAAGGAGAAGGTGGGGACTTACGCGCAGTTGCTTTATGCCCAGGCGCAGCTGTTGGAGGGGATTCCGGTGGAGGATCCGGTGGCTTTTTCCCAGGCGCTGAATGCGCTGTTGGCGGAGTAATTGCGAGCCCGCCTGTCCCACAGGTTGTGCCCGCCGGGGCTACCCGGCCGCAGGTCCAGGGCCGCGCAGGCCCTGGTCGCTCCCGAAGAAGCGAAATTCCCCAGGACGACTATCACAACGGCAGGGCTTGTGTTTTTGGCACGAGCCCTGCCGTTCTGTTGTAGGCCGTCAGGCCGCGGTTTTGTGCAGCGGCGTTTTGGGTAAGGATGGGGGCTTGAATATACAATCTAAGTGCAACAAAACAAAGGGAGAAAAAAGGAATGGACAACCCAAGGGAAAACCTGTAAACTGGAAGCTTGCAAGGTCTACCAGAAAGGAGTGATCCCATGGGTTGCCATTACAAAC
>JAAWGY010000099.1 GCA_022795575.1 Angelakisella sp.
CTGGGGAGTTTCGCTCCTGCGGGAGCGACCAGGGCCTGCGCGGCCCTGGACCTGCGGCCGGGTAGCCCCGGCGGGCACAACCTGTGGGACAGGCGGTTTCTCCACCCGGAGGGTGGCAGGCGCATTTTGGGCCCGCCCACCCAAAAGCCCCGCCCCCCACCCAGTACCCGTCATATATTGTCCCACGCCGGCATATAGTGTGGTGAATGACAAAGGAGGAGAGGTCAAGTATGGAACTGAAGCTTACCCAGCAGCCACTTTTTATAAACGATGCCCTGGTGGACCAGACGGTGGAGCAGCCCATCGAATGCGATGCCCTCCTGCCGGACTACTGCCCCGATATCGTCCGCATCCTTAAGTGCTCGGTGGCCCCCACCCTCACCGGCCGGCGTGCCAGCCCCGGCAAGCTGGAGCTGGAGGGAATGGCGGTGATCACCGTCTACTACGTCTCCACCGGCGAAGGAGTCGCCCGGGGCGAGTATAAGGTCCCCTTCTCCCGTATTGTGGAGATGAAGGCCGACCACCCCGCCCCGGTCCTCTCCCTCCTTGCGCGGGTGGATTACGTCAACTGCCGGGCGGTAAACCAGCGCCGGCTGGATATCCGCGGCGCCCTGGTGCTCTCGGTAAAGGCCACAGGCAGCCGGGAAGAGCAGGTGACAGCGGAAGGGGAGGGGATGGGCCTGCAGCTCAAGCGGGAGCAGACCGACGCCACCCGCCTGCTGGGCCAGTGCGTCCGGGATACCCACCTGACGGAAAAGGTGGAGCTCACCCACGGCAAGCCCCCCATCCAGGCGGTGATCCGGACAGGTGCCGCCGCCCGGGTGACAGAGGTGAAGCAGGTGGCCGGCAAGGCGGTCCTCCGGGGGGAGCTGAACCTCCATATCCTCTACCAAACCACCGCCGGGGGCTTTGACCAGCTGGAGTACACCCTCCCCACCAACACCATCTGCGAGCTGGACGGCCTGGGGGAGGAGAGCCTCTGCGATGTCTGGCAGCAGGTGACAAGCGTTACGGTGGAGCCCACCGCCGCCGAGGACGGGGAGTACCGCCTGCTGGCGGTGGACGCCGTGGTGGAAAGCCAGGCCAGGGGCTGGCAGCCCTATACCGCCCGCTTCTGCTCCGACTGCTACTCCACCAAGCATCCCTGTAGCTTCCGCACCCGCGCCGCCTCCCTTACCCAGGTCAGCCGAACCTTCTCCGAGGCGGTGGCCTGCAAGGAGAACATCCCCCTGCCGGAGAATGTGGAGGCGGTGGCCGATCTCTGGTGCGACGTGGCGGGGGTGAACATCCGGGGGGAGGCCGGGGGACCGGTGGCGGAGCTGCGGCTGGCCATCTCGATGCTGGCCCGGATGGGGGACGGACAGCTCTACTACTTTGATAAGACGCTGGAGCTGAGCCGCAAGGTCCCCTGCGAGGCGGAGGGGGCGGCGCTGGAGGCCCGGGCGTCCTGCCAGAGCTGCGGCTGGAGCTTTTCCGCCAACGACGCCCTGGAGGTCCGGTGCGATATCGCCCTTTCCGGTGTGCTCTACAGCCAGGTGCGGGCGGTGCTGCTGGAGGACATCGAGGTGGACGAAAAGGCCCCCAGGGAGGACGCCGCCTCCCCCGGCCTCTACCTCTACCTGGCCGATCCGGAGGAGACGCTTTGGGATATCGCCAAGCGCTATAACACCAACATCGATAGGATCACCGGGGAAAACCCGGAGGAGACGGAGGCCCAGCAGCGGCGGCTCCTCCTGATCCCTGTGCTGTGAGAGGAGGACGGCTGCCTTGGAAAAAACGACACTCTACCAGGATATCGCAAAGCGCACCGACGGGGACATCTATGTGGGGGTGGTGGGGCCGGTGCGCACCGGAAAATCCACCTTCATCAAGCGGTTTATGGAAACGCTGGTGCTCCCCAACATCCAAAGCGACGCCCGCCGGGAGCGGGCCACCGACGAGCTGCCCCAGTCCGCCGCCGGCAAAACCATTATGACCACCGAGCCCAAATTCATCCCGGAGGAGGCGGTGAAGATCTCGGTGGACCAGACCGCCTCCTTCCAGGTGCGGCTCATCGACTGCGTGGGCTACATCGTCCCCAGCGCCCTGGGGTACATCGAAAACGAGCAGCCCCGGATGGTGATGACACCCTGGTTTGACCGGGAGATCCCCTTTAATATGGCGGCGGAGCTGGGCACCAAAAAGGTCATCACCGAGCACAGCACCATCGGCCTGGTAGTGACCACCGACGGCTCCATCAGCGATATCCCCCGGGCCGAGTACGAGGAGGCCGAGGGCAGGGTGATCGCCGAGCTACAGGAGATCGGCAAGCCCTATGTCATCCTCCTGAACTGCACCCAGCCCAAGGCCCCCCGCAGCCGGGAGCTCCGCCAGACCATGGAGGAGAAGTACCAGGTGCCGGTGGTGGCGGTAAACTGCCTGGAGCTGGACGAGGACGACATCCGGGAGATCCTTACCCGCATCCTCTACCAATTCCCGGTGAAGGAGGTTGCGCTGGAGCTCCCCGGGTGGATTATGAACCTGGAGAAGGAGCACTGGCTGCAAAAGGCCATCTACCAGGAGGCCCGGCGGTGCGGGGGGCTGCTGGACCGCATCGGCGGCGCGGCCCAGTCCATCGCAGGGATGGCGGAGTGCGAGTACATCAACGACGCCCGGGTGATGTCCATCGACCTGGGCACCGGCAGCCTGCGGTGCCGGATAGAGTTGCCCGGGGGGCTGTTCTACCGCATCCTGGGGGAGGCCACCGGCCTTACCATCGACGGCGAGGAGGGGCTGCTGCCCTGTATGATCGAGCTTGCGGCCATCAAGCGCAAATACGATAAGATCAGCGGCGCCCTGGAGGAGGTGGCGGCCACCGGCTACGGCATCGTTATGCCCAGCCTGGAGGAGCTGACGCTGGAGGAGCCGGAGATCATGAAGCAGGGGGGCCGGTACGGCGTGCGCCTGAAGGCCAGCGCCCCCAGCATCCATATGATGCAGGCGAATATTACCACCGAGGTGGCACCCATCGTCGGCAGCGAGCGCCAGAGCGAGGAGCTGGTCCACTATCTCCTCCAGGAGTTTGAGGAAAACCCCGCCAAGATCTGGGAATCCAACATCTTCGGCAAATCCCTCCACGAGCTGGTGAACGAGGGGCTCCACAACAAGCTCTACCGGATGCCCTCCGATGCCCGGATGAAGATGCAGGAAACCACCGAGCGGATCATCAACGAGGGCTGCTCCGGGCTGATCTGCATCATCCTTTGAGGAGCGCTCCGGACCAATACCGGGAAGGGGCGGCGGGGGCCGGGGGGAATCCGCCCTCTGCCCAACACCGGACCTCAGTAACACAAAGCGGCAGGGCCTGTGCTTTTTTGCACAGGCCCTGCCGCTGTTTGCCGCAAAGGTACAGCTTACGCCGCCCCGCAGGCGCTCTTAAACTCGGTCCAGACGCGGTTGTGGGCTTCCTCCGCCGCCGCGGAAACGGTCTGCACCATCTCCCCGCCGGTGATTCCCTCGGGCAGCGTCAAAAACGCCCGGTAGGCCTCGTTGATCAGCCCGTCCGCCGCCTTGTTGGTGCAGTAGTAGCCCATGTACTCAAAGCACTTGGCCGCAACCTCCGGCCGCAGCAGGTAGTCGATAAAGGCGTGGGCCGCGTCGGGATGGGGGGCGTTGGAGGGGATAAAGGTCCCCATAATTCCAAAGCCCACCCCTTCGGTGGGGTAAACCACCTTCAGCTCCGGGTTCTGGAGCATGGCCAGCGTCACCTGGGAGGTGTACATCACCGCCGCCCCCACCTCGCCGCTGAGGAGGTCGTCCTGGAGGTTGTCGTTTTTGATGAGGCGGATGTTGGGGGCCAGCTCCAGCAGCTTCTGCCCCGCCGCCTGGATCACCGCCGTGTCCTCGGTGTTGTAGCTCTCCCCCATCACCTTAAGGGCCATGCCGTTGATGACCCGGTAGTTGCCGATGACCGCCACGTTGTCCCGCAGCGACTCGTCCCAGAGGTCGGCGTAGCCGGTGATCTCCTTTTCCACCGCCGCCGGGTTGTAGACGATGGTCTGTACCCCGCTGCCGTAGGGGACGGTGTACTCGTCGGCGGGGTCGTAAAACTGCCCCTGGAACACCGGGTTGATGTTGCCCCAGCCGGTGAGCTTTGCCTTATCCAGCTTTTGGGCCAGCCCCCGTTCGATGACCACCTGGATGATGTAGTCATCGGCGATGACCACGTCGTAATCCCCGCCCTTGGCTGCCTCCAGCCGGGCCAGCATATTCTCGTCGGTATCAAAGTTGGCGTAGTTCAGCTTGATGCCGGTCTCGGCGGTAAAGCCGTCCAGCACCTCCTGGGGGAACATCCCCTGCCAGGTGTAAAGGTTCAGGGTGTCGCTGCCGGCGGGGGAGGCCGGGGAGGAGGGGGGCGTTACGCCGCCGTCCCCGCCGCTGCTGCCCGGGGCGGTGCTGCCGCCGCAGCCCGTCAGGAGCCCGGCGGACAGGACCAGTGCCAGCGATAGGGCGATGAATTTGTTCATAAGGGTACCTCCTGTTTGGTTCAAGGTTACTGTCGGTCTATCTGTTAGAACCTGTATTCACAACCGCCTGACGCAGTCAGGTCAGGTCTTTTTCCGCCCTGCTGCGTTAAAAATCCTTGCAATACACCAAGTATTGCTGCGGATTTTTGCCTTGCAGGGCGGAAAAATCCCTTGCCCTGCCTGCATCATCCGGCTGCGAATACAGGTTCTTATCCCTTCCGCTGCCCCAGCCGCCCGATGAGGTCCGAGAGGAGGACCAGCAGGGTGGTGGCCAGCAGCATCAGGGTGCACAGCGCGTTGATCTCCGGGGTGACGCCAAACTTGATTTGGGAGTAGATCTTGATGGGCAGGGTGTTGACGTTTACCCCGGTGACAAAGATGCTGATGATGACGTCGTCCATGCTCATGGCAAAGCTCAGCAGCATTCCGGAGAGGATGGCAGGGGTGATGAGGGGCAGGGTGATATCAAAAAAGACCCGGACCTCCCCCGCCCCCAGGTCCCGGGCCGCCTCGGCCAGGGACTTATCCAGCCCCACCAGCCGGGCCTTGACCAGCATAAAGACGTAGGGGATGCAAAAGGCAGTATGGCCAATGACCAGCGTCACCATACCGTAGGGAAGGCGGATGAGGGAAAAGAAGGCCATAAATACCATGCCCAGGATAATCTCCGGGATCATAATGGGCAGGGTGGAGAGGTACTCCATGGGGCCCTTGGTGGGGTTTTGGAGCCGGTGCATCCCCACCGCCCCCAGGGTGCCGATGACGGCGGCCAGCAGGCAGGTGACAGCCGCCAGCAGCAGGCTGTTGCCCAGCGCCTCAAAGATGGCGGCATCCCGGAACAGCACCTGGTACCACCGCAGGGAAAAGCCCTCCCACACCGAGCTGAGACGCCCGTCGTTAAAGGAGTAGACCGCCACCAGCAGGATGGGCAGGTACATTGCCGCCAGCACCAGCCCCAGGTAGAACTGGGGCAACCTGGTTTGTCTTCTCATAGGATGCCCTCCAAATCTTTTACATGGGTGACGCGGCGGTAAAACCAGATCATCAGGCTGGTAAGGACCATCAGCACCACGCTAAGGGCGGCGGCAAAGGGCCAGTTGCGGGCCTGGGTCAGCTGGTCCTGGATGAGGCTGCCCACCAGCACCACCTTGTTGCCCCCCAGGATATCGGCGATGAAGAAGAGGCCCATGGAGGGAATAAAGGTGAGGATCACCCCCGAAAGGAGGCCGGGGAGGGTGAGCTTGAGGGTGACGGTGAAGAATGCCTGGGGGGCGGAGGCGCCCAGGTCCCGGGCGGCCTCCACCAGGGACCAGTCCAGCTTTTCCACGCTGGAATAGACGGCCAGGATCATAAAGGGCACCAGGGCGTAGACCATCCCCACCACCACGGCGGGATAGGTGTACAGGAGTCTCAGGGGCTTTTGTGCAAGGCCCAGGGCCATCAGCAGCTTATCCAGGGTGCCGCCGGAGCGCAGCACCACAATCCAGCCGTAAAGCCGGATGAGGGAGCTTGTCCAGAAGGGGATCATCAGGGCCAGCATTACCCGGCGCTTCCAGCGGCCCCGGAGGCGGGCCATAAAGTAGCCGAAGGGGTAGCCGATAAGGACGATAAGGCCGGTGCTGGTAAGGGCCAGGCGGAAGGATTCCCCAAAGGTGCGCAGGTAGACCGGGGTGAGGATGTTACGGTAGTTTTGCAGGGTCAGCTGGCCGGTGACGCCCCACACCTCCGCCCGCTGTAAAAAGCTGAGCACCACCATATAGACAAGGGGCCCCAGGACAAACAGGAGGGTAAAGAGGTAGAGGGGGGCGGACATCAGCCAGGCGGGGAGGTCACGGGTCCTTTTCTTCGGGTTCATGGCGTTTCCTCCTCCACAATAGCGGCGGCCTGGGGCTCCCAGGAGAGGGTGACGACCTCACCCGGGTGGATATCCAGGTCGATGCCGTGGCGGCTGGCCACCACCTCGTCCCCGCCGGGGAGGGCAAAGGTGATGCGGAGCATTCCGCCGGCGAAGCTCTTTTCGGAAACGGTGCCCCGGATGCCGGGGGTACCGGGGGCGGGCTCCCCCTTCTGGAAGCGGAGCTGCTCGCTGCGCACCGCCAGGGTGAGGGGGGCGCCCTCCGGGAGGGGGGCGGCGCCGGGGAGGAAGGGGAGACAGCCGCCCTGGGCTTGGAGGCAGCAGCAGCCCTGGTCTCCCCGGTGGGCGGTGCCCCGGAAGATGTTGGCGCTGCCCACGAAGCGGGCCACAAAGGCGGTGCGGGGGCGGTCGTAGACGTCGGCGGGGGTGCCGATCTGCTCAAAGCGGCCCTCCCGCATGACGACGATGCGGTCGCTCATGTTAAGGGCCTCCTCCTGGTCGTGGGTAATATAAAGGAAGGTGATGCCCAGGCGCTGCTGAAGGCGCTTGAGCTCCAGCTGCATTTGGCGGCGGAGCTGGAGGTCCAGGGCACCCAGGGGCTCATCCAGCAGCAGCACCCGGGGGCGGCTGGCCAGGGCCCGGGCGATGGCGACACGCTGGCGCTGGCCGCCGGAGAGCTCGGAGGGCATCCGGCGCTGGTAGCCGGGGAGCTGGACCAGATCCAGCACCTCCTCCACCTCCCGGCGCTGCCGGGGCTTGGGCACCTTTTTCAGGCGGAGGCTGTAGGCGATGTTCTGCTCCACCGTCATATGGGGGAAGAGGGCGTAGTTTTGGAAGACGGTGTTGACATCCCGCTGGTTGGGGGCGAGGGCGGTGACGTCCCGGCCCTCCAGGATGACGCTGCCGGAATCGGGGGATTCCAGGCCGGCGATGATGCGGAGGGTGGTGGTTTTGCCGCAGCCGCTGGAGCCCAGGAAGGTGATGAACTCCCCCTCCTGGATATCGATGCTGATGCCCCGGAGGACCTGGGTATCGCCAAAGGCCTTGGTGATGTTTTGGAGCTGTAGAATCATAGACAGGTACACCTTTCTATCAATAGAGGAGGTGGGCCGCCAAGGGCCCGCAGGGCGCTAAAAGTTTCGGTCAAGCCTTTTCAAAGGCTTGCAGGTCCAGGGCAGCGCCCTGGTCGCTCCCCGCAGGGAGCGAAAGGCCCTGGGATACTAACAATGACAAAGCGGAGCTCTGCAAGGTCATACACTACCCGCAGGAGTGAAACTCCCCAGGGCGGCTACAACAACAGCGGGGCTTGTGGCAAGGAGAACGGCCTCTGCGGAGGCCGACCTCTCCGTCGCCTGCGGGCGACACCTCCCCTTTCAGGGGAGGCACGGCCTAAGAGCCGCCTTCGGCGGTTGGCCGTGGGGCTGCTGGCGCAG
>JAAWGY010000100.1 GCA_022795575.1 Angelakisella sp.
CGAGCAAATTTTTTGACTGCCGATGCCAAAAAAGCGCAGGAATACGATATGTATTTCAAGGTTTTTTGGCAAAGGCAGGCGGAAAATTTGCCGTCAAGACGCGCGCGGCGGCGATTGGTACAGCTTCTTAAAGGCCATCATCCTCTTGCCATCCCCGTGCCCCTTGTGCTACACTGATACCATCGGAAAGGAGGGTGCTACCCCTATGGACAAGCCCCTGGTCAGTATCATCATCCCCATCTACAACGCCGCGCCCCACCTGGCTGCCTGCATCGAAAGCGTGCGCAAGCAGACCTACGACAACATAGAAATCCTGCTGGTGAACGACGGCAGCGACGACGTCAGCCTGCCCATCTGCCAGATGTACGCCAAGGTGGACAGCCGCATCCGCGTCATCGACAAATGCAACAGCGGTGTTTCCGCCACCCGCAACGTGGCCATCGACCAGGCCGCCGGTGCTTTTTTGCAGTTTGTGGACGCCGACGACCGCCTGGCCATGGAGGCCACCCAGCTCCTCACCGAGCGGGCGCTGCGCACCGGCGCGGAGATGGTCATCTGCCACTACTACCGGGTATCGGGCCGGCGGCGGCGGAGCGTGCACGGCTTTTTGGAGACCGACCGGGTACTTTCCCAGCGGGAGTTTGCCACCCAGCTGATGGAGGAGCCCTCCAGCTTCTACTACGGCGTGATGTGGAACAAGCTTTACCGCACCGACATCATCCGGGACCACCGCATCCGGTGCAGCGAGGAGCTGGGCTGGAGCGAGGACTTTCTCTTCAATCTGGCATACATCCGCTATTGCCAGAGCTTTGCCTCGGTACAGCTGCCACTGTATTACTACTACAAAAACAAAAAGGGTATTACCGCCACCAGCTTCGGCATCACCAAGCTTCCCCAAACCATCGAGACCAAGCTGAACCTCTTTGAGTTTTACAAAGATCTGTATACCGAAATGGGGCTATACGAACAGTATAAGCTCCAGATCCACAAATACCTTTTTGACATCGCCAGCGATAAGGACTGAGCTGCCGGGGATGGTCGGGGAGGCCGCGTCCGAGAAGGCCCGGGGGAGGGCTTGGCGGCGCGCTGTACGGCATTAGGCCGGCTTCCTTGGCCCCCCCGAGGAGCTTGTGATCTTTGAAAGGAGTGCTGCACTATGTCCCGCCGTGTTCTTCTCCTGGGCGGTCTGCTGATGGACCGCTACCTGCTGACCAAGGCTTACCCGCAGCGGGGACAGGACGCCCTGATCACCCGCCAGTTTCAGCGCCCCGGGGGGTGTCCCTTTAACGTGGCTGTTACACTCCAGGGGCTGGGTGTCGAGCCTCTTTTGTGGTCCGCTCTTTCGGACGACGAGATGGGGCGGGAGCTCTCCCGGGCTTTGGACGCCCGGGGGTTGAGCCGGGAGGCGGTTTACCCGCTCCCCGGCGGGGACACCGGCTACTGCGTCATTGTGCTGGACGAGGAGGGGGAGCGCACCTTTTTCACCTACCGGGGGTGCGAGGGGCACTTTGACGCCGGCCGGGCCGGGGCTTTGCTGGGGGAGATTGAGATGGTTTATGTCACCGGGATCTACCTGCTTTACCCGGAATGGTCCCGGCTGGCGGTGGCGTTTATTGAAGAGCTGGCCGGGGCGGGGGTTCCGGTGCTGCTGGATCCGGGGCCTTTGGTGCTGGAGATGGAGCCGGAGCTTTTGCGGCGGGTTGTTTTTGCGGCGGACTTTATTACGCCCAGTACCGACGAGGTGGGGGCGATGGAGGCGGCGCTGGGGATTGAGGGGCTGGTGAGGCGGGTGCTTGCCCACGGGGCCCGGGCGGTGCTGGAAACACGGGGAAGCGCGGGGGCTGTTGTACATACCATGGCGGGAGCGGTGGAGGTTCCGGCCTATCCGGCGGGGGTGGTGGATACTACCGGGACGGGGGATAGCTTTGCGGCGGGGTTTATGGCGGGGTACTTGGCTCATGGGGATATTTGGGCGGCGGCACGGGAGGGCAGCGCTTGCGGGTCGCTGACGGCGGAGGCGATGGGACCGCACCGGGTGTTTGGCTGGGCGGAGGTGCGGGAGCGGATGGGTGTGTAGGGGAGTTATGAAGCACCTGCCCGTCAGGGGCCCGCAGGGCGATAGAAGTTTCGGTCAAGCCTTTGAAAAGGCTTGACCGAAACTTTTAGCAGCCGTAACGGAAGCCGCGCCTGCTTCGTTGACAACAAAGGCCTGATTCAATATAATGGAAACCATCAGTGATATGTAAAGGAGTGCTGCTTTTTGAAAACCCCGTTTGATCCCCTGGCCCAACGCTACCCCTCCCAACGCTTCCCAATCTATGCCCGGGAAGGAATGGTAAACTGCTCCTCCCCCCAAGCCGCCGCCGCCGGCCTGGAGGCCCTCCGCAACGGCGGTAACGCCATCGACGCCGCCGTCGCCGCCGCCACCGCCCTCACCGTGGTGGAGCCCTCCGCCAACGGCATCGGCTCCGATGCCTTCGCCCTGGTCTGGTCCGCCAAGGACCAGAAGCTCTTCGGCCTCAACGCCAGCGGCCCCGCCCCCCAGCTGGCCGACATCCAGCAGGTGCTGGCCGATGGCAAGGACGACAAGGGTAAAATGCCCGTCTATGGCTGGACCCCCGTAACCGTCCCCGGGGCCCCCAAGGCCTGGGCCCAGCTTTCCAGCCGCTTCGGCCAGCTCCCCCTGGAGAAAACCATGGCCCCCGCCATCCGCTACGCCCGGGATGGCTACCCCTGCGCCCCCAACCTGGCCCTGATGTGGCAGCGGGCCTTTGCCAAGTATAAGGAGGTCTGCACCGGCCCGGAGTTTGAGGAGTGGTTCCGGACCTTTGCCCCCCAGGACCGCCCCTATGAGGCCGGGGAGCTTATCCGCCTGCCCCGCCATGCCGATACCCTGGCCGCCATCGCCGCCACCGGCGCCGACGCCTTCTATAAGGGGGAGCTGGCAAAGCGGATTGACGCCGACAGCAAAAAGCACGGCGGCTACCTGCGCTACGAGGACCTGGCAGCCTACGAGGCCAAGTGGGTGGAGCCTGTCTCGGTAAACTACCGGGGCTACGAGGTCTGCGAAATCCCCCCCAACGGCCAGGGCATCGTCGCCCTTATGGCGCTGAATATCCTGAAGGAATTCTCCTTCCCGGAAAAGGAGAGCGTCGAAACCTACCACCGGCAGCTGGAGGCCATCAAGATGGCCTTTGCCGATGCCTTCCGCTATGTCACCGACCCGGACCACATGGAGCTGGACTACCACCGCCTTATCCTGCCGGAGTACGGCGCCCAGCGGGCCCGGGACATCGGGGAGCGGGCCCAGGTCCGCACCCACGGCCTTCCCCCCAAGAGCGGCACCGTCTACCTCTGCTGCGCCGACGGGGCGGGGAACATGGTCTCCTACATCCAGTCCAACTACATGGGCTTCGGCTCCGGGATTGTGGTGGAGGGCACCGGTATTTCCCTACAGAACCGGGGGCACGACTTCTCCCTGGACCCGGAGGCCGCCAACCGCCTGGCCCCCGGCAAGCGCAGCTACCACACCATCATCCCCGGCTTCCTGATGAAGGACGGCGCCCCGGTGGGGCCCTTTGGGGTGATGGGGGGGTATATGCAGCCCCAGGGCCATGTCCAGGTGGTGATGAACTACGTGGACTTTGGCCTGGATCCCCAGCAGGCCCTGGACGCCCCCCGTTGGCAGTGGATGCGGGACAACACCGTTACGGTGGAGAGCCGCTTTGCCCCGGAGATGGCCCTGGCCCTCCAGCGGCGGGGCCACGCCATCCGCTCCGATCTTTCCACCCCCAGCTTTGGCCGGGGCCAGATGATTGTCCGGCTGGAAAACGGGGTTTTGGTGGGGGGCACCGAGTCCCGCACCGATAGTAACATTGCCTGCTATTAAGGCAGCAAGGAGAGGTTTTTTGCCATGTCAGAGCTGTTCCAGTTGTATATCCTTTTCTTTCGGATGGGGGCCGTCACCTTTGGGGGCGGCTACGCCATGCTGCCCATCCTCCGGCGGGAGATTATCGAGAGCCGCCGCTGGATGGACGAGGAGACGGTGATGGACTACTACGCCCTCAGCCAGGGGCTGCCGGGGATTATCGCCGTCAACGTGGCGGTCTTTATCGGCTACTACCGCAAAAAGGTCCCGGGGGCCCTGGCCGCCGCCCTGGGGGTGGTGTCCCCCTGCGTCCTCATCATCACCGTCATCTATTACCTCCTTACCGGCTTCCAGGATAACCCCTATGTCCGCCACGCCCTGGCGGGGATTTCGGTCTGCGTGGTGGCCCTGATTTTGGACGCCATCCTTAGTATGTGGAAGAAGGGGGTTAAGGATATCCCCTGCGTCGTCATCTGCGCCGCGGCCTTTGTCATCAGCGCCTTCACCAGCTTTTCCCCCATCCTGCTGGTTATCCTCTGCGCCGTGGTGGGCATCCTGCTGCGCACCCTTGCCGCCTCCCGGGCGGCGGGCCAGAAGGGAGGCGAAGGCAAGTGATCTATCTACAGCTCTTTTGGGAGTTTTTACAGATTGGCATCTTCGCTGTAGGGGGCGGCATGGCCACCATTCCCTTCCTCCAGCACCTTTCGGAATCCACCGGCTGGTTCCCCCCCTCCCTCATCACCGATATGGTGGCCATCTCGGAATCCACCCCCGGCCCCATCGGCATCAACATGGCTACCTATGTGGGGTGCGCCATTGCCGGCATCCCCGGGGGGATTATCGCCACCCTGGGGGAGGTGCTGCCATCGGTGGTGATTATCTCGGTGGTTTCCATGTACCTCAACAAATTCCGGGATAACAAGCTGGTGGGCTACGCCTTCTACGGGCTGCGTCCGGCGGTAACGGGGCTAATCGCCGCCGCCGGGGTAAGCGTGGCCAAGGTGGCTATGCTCCGGCTGGAGCTGTTCCAGCAGACCGGCTCGCTGCTGGACCTGGTGGACCTGAAGAAGCTGATCTTCTTCGTGCTGGTATTTGCGGCCATCAAGAAATTTAAGCTCCATCCCATCGCCTACATCGCCTGCGCGGCGGTGGTAGGGATTGTGCTGTCGTTTTAGAGCAGGCGCTCACCGCCAACAATGGGATATCGAAAGCCGCCTCCCCGGTACAAGGGGGAGGCGGCTTTTGGTGTATGCGGCAGCGATTGGTACGGCTTTCCGGAATAAAGGGGAGGGGATATCTCCATAATAAAGGAAACGATGGATAGGGGGGGTACGATGCTGGAAAAGCTGGCGCTGCTGCTGGCCATTGCGGGGTGCGTCAACTGGGGGCTGGTGGGGCTGTTCCAGCTGGACGCCGTAGCCCTCTACCTGGGGGGTGCCGCCACCATTCCCGGCCGGGTGGCCTACACCCTGGCCGCTATGGGGGGGATTGGGTGCCTGCCGCTGCTGTTCCGGGGCAAGTAGGGGCGGTATCATCCTTGCCTGGGGATGGATTGGCGGGATTACTTTTGGGGGGAACCGGGGGGAAAGCTCCGCAAGGGGAGGTCCAGCACCTCCTGGTACTCCTGGGGGTGGTGGCGCTTTAGGTAGGGGAGGAAGTTGTCGTAAAGCATCCGGATGGCATTGGGGGCGGTGGGGGCCTGCTCGTTCTCCCAGCCAAGCTCCCGCCACCGGTGGATGTATCGTTGGCTGTTCGGGGGGCGGTAGGCCTTCCGAAGAAATGTATTGATACACCTGGAGACGTTTTCCGCGTTGCGGGAATAGCGTCTGCCGGCCTGATGGATGCGCTTATTGGCCGAGATGGACTGACCGTCCGCCACCTGCTGGAGGAGGATATACCGCAGATAATACCATCCGTGGTTCACCGGAGGCCCCATTTCGGTAACGTACATAGAGACAATGCCCTGGAGGGCTGTGTATTCCGGCATGGAGAGGTAGGCGTCGAATTCCACTATAATCACTCCATTCTAAAACCAACTAACAGCAAAACGTTGATTGTAACGATAAATATTATACGTCTAAAATATCTAATTTTCAAGTCTATAGCGTAGTATAATATACGCAAAAAACAACTATTGCATAGAGTTTTTAGATATAAGGGACGGTATTATGAAAGATGTCTTGGAGGAAATTACGCGCCAACGTCTAAAACGGGGGTGGACAGAGTATCAACTGGCAAAGAACGCTAATCTTACACAATCCACCATTTCGACTTGGTACAGGAAGAAACAAATCCCGACAATTGACAGCCTAAGCAAGGTTTGTGCAGGCTTTGGAATGACCCTTTCGGCTTTCTTTCTGGAAGGGGATGACGCAATCGTTCTGACGCAGGAGCAGCGGGAGCTTTTGGATCACTGGGGAGCGCTTTCTCCTACCCAGCGGAAAATAGTCCTGGAGCTGTTGGAGCATATGGGAACAGAGCATTAAAAGCACTCTGCGGAAGGGATTCCGTGGGGTGTTTTTTCTACGCTTTGGTTATTGTGGCCTTTCCTAAACAGTGCGTAACTGAAAATGTATATTCCTTGACCGCCTACCCGGCGGGGGGTTACTTTCTGGTTCGCCAGAAAGTAACCAAAGAACGACCAGGGCTACGCCCTGGACCCGACGGCCAAAGGCGTCAGTCGCTTGGGGAGCGCTCCCCCAACGCCGCCTGGACCGCTTGGGCCCGGTTCTTCTGCTTGGGTGACAGCCTCAATCTCAACGTGCGGTTGCTCGATGCTTGGTTGGGCGGCTGGCCCTGCTGGGGGACAGGCTCCGGCGGCCTTGCGGGGGGAGCGAACTGGCCCGCTCCCTCCTTCCGGTTGGCCTGACAAGGTGCCTCCGGCGGATCTGATTCCCTGCGGGGGGAGTGGGGGCGTTAGCTTTGCTGGTGGAGTGATTCGCTTCTCGTTTCGATTGGTTTTTCCTTTTTCCGGTAGCTATTTTCCCCTTCTTACAAAAAAGTATAACAAAAATATCTGATAAAATCAATACTATTAGTTTGTAATAATAACTAATAGATGTTTCATATTTCAACATTTATAACCTATACTGTTGGTATGATATAACCAGTAAAGGTGTTGACGATGAAACTAAATTCTATTGGCGGTCATATTCGTGAATATCGCATTGCGAAAAAACTCCGCCAGCAGGACTTAGCGGAGAAAATAAATGTAAGTGTCAACTATATCGGTATGATAGAACGGGGAGAAAAGCTCCCCTCCCTGGAAACACTCATCGAAATCATAAACGCCCTGGGGGTATCCGCCGATATGCTCCTGGCTGATGTGGTGGACACCGGGTATCAAACAAAGGAATCGCTGCTTTCGGAAAAGCTGGAGGGCTTTCCACTCCGGGAGCGGGAGAGAATCTATGCGGTAATCGAAACTATGCTGCGCTATGCAGAAGAGGAAAGGCCAGTAGAATAGCCTGTTAGCAAGCACCCTGCAGAGGAATTTTCCCGCAGGGTGCTTTTGTATAGGAAGCCGGAGGTAAAGAAGCATTCCCTGCGGGGGGAGCGGTCTTGCGGGGGGAGCGTAATGGCCCGCTCCCTCCTTCCGGTTGGCCTGACAAGGTGCCTCCGGCGGATCTGATTCCCTGCGGGGGGAGCGTGGGCGCTTTGTTCGTTGTTCTGTTGCTCCGGTTTGTTATGGGGGCGGGTTGGTGGTTTTTTGTGGCCTTTCTTAGGCTGGTACATAACTGAAGAAGTATATTCCTTGACCGCCTCCCCGGCGGGGGGTCACTTTCTGGTTCGCCAGAAAGTAACCAAAGAGCGACCAGGGCTGCGCCCTGGACCCGACGGCCAA
>JAAWGY010000352.1 GCA_022795575.1 Angelakisella sp.
GCCGGTGTTTCTGACGAGGGACGGGCGGCCGATGCACCGGACGTATATCTCGGGGGCGATGAAGCCGGTGTGCGAGGCTGCGCAGCTGACGGATGGGCGGGCGAATCCAAAGGGGCTACGGAAGTTGTATCTGTCCACCAGGGCTGCGGTGGAAAGCAACATCGCCCTGCTGGTGGAGCAGGCCTTGGAGAGGCAGTTGGAGCAGGAGCCGTTGTCGATTGGATGGGATGAGTTCTGAATGCTGCTGAGTATCATCATTCCTGTTTACCAGGTGGAGGACTATCTGGAGTGCTGCCTGGATTCTGTTTTGGCCTGTGACCTGACGGACTGCGAGGTCCTGCTCTCTATGGGAGGGTCTGCCGACCGTAGCGACCAGATCAGCCGGAGATATGCAGAAAAATATCCCCTCATTCAAGCGTTGACACAGAGGGGTACCGGCCTGTCGGATGCCCGCAACTGCGCTATGGAGGCCGCTCGGGGGGATTACCTGCTGTTTCTGGACAGCGATGACTATGTCCTTCCCCAAAACCTCAACAATATCCTTTCCCGGCTTCGGGACGGAAGCCTCCGGGCCGATGTCATCGTCGCCGATTTCTACCGTTTCAGTCGCGCCTCCGGCCGGATGGAGGCGGTGTTCCAGATCGGACAGGATACACCAATCCGGTCCGGGATCGATTTTCTACCCAAGATGCTCCGCAGGCGGCAGTGCTTCTGGAATGTGTGGCGGTATCTCTACCGACGGGCGTTTATGGAGGAGCACGGTATCCGCTTTTGGGAGAATATGCTCAGCGAGGACCTGGACTTTACATCCAGCGTTTTCCTTGCCGAGCCGAAGATGCTCTTCTGCCACAGCCCCTACTATGTGTACTGCGTGGAGCGGGAGGACTCCCTGATGGGGAGCTCGACCCTGAAACGCCTTTCCGATACCGTCACCGTTCTGGAACGATCCGTTTCCCGGATGAAGGAGAGCGCGCTCCCCTACGCCCCCTGCCTTGCGGCGCAGTTTCAGTTTGAATATATCTTGAACCTGGCTATTACGGCAGAATTGCCGGCTGAGGATCAGGCCGCCGCCCGGCTCCTGTATCGGAGCTGGAAGGAAACGCTGGCGGACAGCTCTGACCCGCTGGTGCGGATCGCCAGGTGGGGTATCGGCGTTTTGGGGCCGGAGACATCGGCCCGTATCCTGCATCGGTTCAAAATGCTCCGCCGCTGGAGGCGGCATCATCTCAGCAGAAGGAAGGCAAAGGAATGATCATCACCAGAACCCCCTTTCGCATCAGCTTTGCAGGGGGCGGGAGCGACCTCCCGGACTTTTATGAGCAGTACGGCGGCTGTGTCCTCAGCACCTCCATCAACAGGTACTGCTACATCTCCATCCACCCCTATTTTAATGAACAGGATACTATGCTCAAATATTCGGAAAGCGAGCTTGTCTCCGACCTCTCCCAAATCCGGCACAAAATCTTCAACTGCGTTCTGAACGAGGCGCAGCTCCACGGGGTGGAGATCACCTCCACCGCCGACGTCCCCGGGGGGACGGGGCTGGGGTCTTCCAGCACCTTTACTGTGGGGCTTCTCAACGCGGTGAACTGCTACCGGGGGAAGTATCTCTCCAAGGGAAAGCTCGCCGCCAAGGCCTGTCAGGTGGAGATCGAAAGGTTGGGCAGCCCCATCGGAAAGCAGGACCAGTATGCGGCGGCCTGCGGAGGGCTGAATTTCATCCGCTTCCACCCGGACGGGGAGGTGTCGGTCTCCCCCATCGTGATGCAGCCGGAAACCTACCGGCGGCTCCAGCAGAATCTGGTGATGTTCTACACCGGGGATGTCCGGTCGGCCAACGCCATCCTGGCGGAACAGAAGAGGAACATCAGCGCCGAAGACAAGGCAAAAAATCTTCGGCGGATGTGCGCCTTGGCGGAGGAGATGAAGGGGGCGCTGGAGCAGAACGACCTTTCCTCCTTCGGGCGGCTTTTGAACGACGGCTGGGAGCTGAAACGGACCCTGGCCAGCGGCATCAGCAACCCCGCCATCGATGAAGCCTATGACACCGCCATGAAGAACGGGGCCCTGGGCGGTAAGCTGCTGGGGGCCGGAGGCGGCGGCTTCCTGCTCTTCTACTGCGAGCCGGACAAGCAGGAGCAGCTGCGGGTGGCCCTGCGGCTGCGGCCCTTCCCCTTCTCCTTCGAGAAGGACGGGACCTCGGTGATCTACATAGGGGACAAGTATTGGGACTAAGGAGGCATCAGCATGAAAGCACTGGTAGCAGGCGGGGCGGGGTTCATCGGCAGCCACCTGGTGGACGCGCTGCTGGCGGAGGGCTATGAGGTGGTCTGCGTCGACAACTTCTTCATTGGGACCCGGGAGAACATCCGGCACCTGGAGGGGGAGCCGCGGTTCACCTTCTACGAGCAGGACCTGAGCGACTTTGACGGCACCCTGGCCATCTTCGAGAGGGAGCGGCCGGACCACGTCTTCCACATGGCGGCCAACTCGGATATCCAGGCCAGCGCGGAGGACCCTCTCATCGAGTACAAAAACACCTACTCCACCACCTTTGTGCTGCTGGAGTGTATGCGCCGCACCGGCGTCAAAAAGCTCTTCTTCGCCTCCACCTCCGCCGTCTACGGGGAGCAGATGGGGGCCGAGGTGGGTGAGGAGGCTGTTGCCCTAAAGCCCATCTCCTACTACGGCGGGGCCAAGCTGGGTTCGGAGGGTATCATCTCCGCCTTCACCTACATGAACGACCTACAGACGCTGGTGTTCCGGTTCCCCAACGTCATCGGCCCGAGGCTGACCCACGGCGTCATCTTCGACTTCGTGAAGCGCCTCAAGGCCGATCCCTCCCACCTTCGCATCCTTGGGGACGGCCGGCAGAGCAAACCCTATATCTACGTCATGGACCTGGTGGAGGCCATCGTGCGGTTCCGAGAGGTCCCCGTCGGCGTCACCCTCTACAACGTGGGGGTGGAGAGCCAGACCTCGGTGACCCGAATCGGGGAGATCGTCTGCGAGAAGATGGGGCTCGGCGGCATCCCCTTTGAGTACACCGGGGGCCGGGGCGGCTGGAAGGGGGACGTGCCGGTTTTCGCCTACGACCTAAGCAGGATCCACACCGCCGGCTGGACGGCAAAGATGACCAGCGACGAGGCGGTAGCCAGGACAGTGGAGCAGGTGGTCTGATGCAGGCGGTAATCATGGCGGGGGGTAAGGGCACACGGCTGCGGGCCATCACAAACGACGAGATCCCCAAGCCCATGGCACCGGTGGCGGGGAAGCCCATCCTCCAGTGGCAGATCGAGTGCCTGCGGGATCAGGGAGTCACTGATGTCGTGTTGATTGTGGGGCACCTGGGGGAGAAAATACAGGACTTCTTTGGGGACGGAAAGGCCTTCGGTGTGGATATCCGCTATATCCAGGAAACGACCCCGCTGGGGACGGCGGGAGCCCTTTCGCTGCTGCCGCCGCTGCTGAAAGAGGATGCCTTCTTCCTGGTTTTTGGCGATGTGCTGTTTGACATCGACCTGGGGCGGATGTTGACATTTCACCGGGAAAAGCAGGCACGGGCAACGCTGTTTGTCCATCCAAACGCCCACCCCTTTGACTCCGACCTGGTGATCTGCGACAGCACCGGGAGAGTACAAGGGTTTGATTCCAAGCACAATGTCCGGACGGGATGGTATCACAACTGCGTCAACGCCGGGTTCTATCTTTTGGATAAAGCTGTTTGCGAATGGGTGCCGGAAGAGCGCAGGGTGGATTTGGAAAAGGAGCTTCTTGCGGAGATGATCGCAAGGGGCGAACCGGTTTACGCCTATCGCTCCTCAGAGTACATCAAGGATGTCGGGACAGTGGAGCGGATTACCGCCGCGGAGGAGGAGCTGCGAAGCGGCTATATCGCAAAACGGAGCCTTCGAAACCGGCAGCGGGCCATCTTTCTGGACCGGGACGGAACGGTCAATCGTAAAAACGGGCTGGTTTGGAAAGAAGAACAGTTTGAGTTAGAGGACGGCGTTGTCGAAGCTATTCGGGAAATAAACCGCTCCGGGTATTTGGCGATTCTGGTGACCAATCAGCCAGTGGTGGCCCGGGGGCTCTGCTCTGTCGAGGATGTGGAGAATATCCACAAAAAGCTGGAGACGCTGCTGGGGCGGGAGGGCGTTTATCTGGACGACATTCGGTTCTGTCCCCACCACCCGGACAAGGGCTATCCAGAGGAAAATCCGGCCTACAAAATCCCCTGCCATTGCCGCAAGCCGGACATCGGGATGCTGGAGGAATGCGCGGAGCGGTACAACATCGACCTGGAAAAATCCTGGATGGTGGGGGACACCACCATGGACATCCAGACGGGGAAAAACGCGGGGACACGGACGGCGCTGGTGCTCACCGGAGACGCCGGAAAGGACGGAAAATACAACGCAAAGCCGGACTTAGTCTGCAAGGATTTAGGACAGGCTGTCAAGATGATTTTGGAGGGATAATCATGGATTTTAAGAAGGAGATCGGTACATATCTGGAGCACGAGATCGAGACGCTGCGGGCGCTGGATGTGGAGGCCATCAACGAGGCGCTGAACCTGCTGCTGGAGGCCTTTGAGAACGGGAACACCGTTTACATCTTCGGCAACGGGGGAAGTTCGGCGACGGCCTCTCATTTCCAGAACGACTTTAATAAAGGGGTCTCGGAGCACACTGAGAAGAAATTCAACTTCCTCTGTCTCAACGACAATGTGGCCACGGTGATGGCGGTGGCCAATGACATCGGCTTCGAGGAGGTGTTCCGGTTCCAGCTCCGGGGGCACCTGAAGCCGGGGGATCTGGTGATGGCCATTTCCGGGAGCGGGAACTCGAAAAATGTCATCAACGCAGTGGAATATGCCAAGAGCTGCGGAAATCGGATCATTGGGCTGACGGGGTTCGGTGGAGGGAGGCTGCGGGAGCTGGCGGATGTTGCGCTGCACGTGCCGGTGAACAGTATGCAGATTACGGAGGATGTGCATATGGTGTTTGACCACCTTATGATGAGTGTTTTTTATAGGGAGTTGGCGGGGGTTGAGCATCTGAAAAACTGAGCTTCGTGTAGAAAGACTGAAAGGAGCGGTATCTTCGGTGGCAAAGGTCAGCATAATCATGCCTGTTTATAATAGCGAAAGATATCTGAAAGAAGCAATAGACAGTATTATCCACCAATCATTTGTCGATTGGGAATTCATCATTATAAATGAGTTTGGTTCAAGTGCTGCCGCCACAGAGATTTTACAAAGCTACGAAGAAAAAGACTCAAGAATCAGGGTGATCCAAAACAAGACCCGTTTAAGAATCGCAGAGTCCTTGAATGTCGGGATTCGGGCATCTACAGGAGAGTATGTAGCCAGGATGGATGCCGATGATATTGCGGGAACAGAACGCCTGAGGCAGCAAGTGGATTATATGGATGCACATACCGATGTCGGCCTTTTGGGAATCCATCCAACTGTATTTGGGGAGGAAGAATGGGACTGGAATACAGAATATGATCCGGAAGTTATTGCCGCGAGCACGCTGTTTTTTCTCCCATGTCTTCATCCGACTGTCATGATCCGCAAATCTGTATTGAACCAATACGGATTGCAATATGATCCGGATTATTACTGCACAGAAGACTTTGATTTTTTTGAGCGTGTTTTACAGCATACAAAAGCAAGCAATCTTGATGAACCGTCGCTTTTTTATTACAGACGATACTCTTCCGCTGCCACCTATACCAATGGAAAACATGGTGACGAAGTGTATCTCGAGGTCATGAAGCGCGCCCTCGGCAGACTGTCTCTCTCGTTTTCCGAAGAAGAGCTCTCGTTGCTATATATTCATAGAGGCTGCAAGGATTTGAGGGGGAAAAAGCTCTCGGCTGCGATGGAACAACTCGACCTGCTGCTTAAGAAAATATTTCAACAAAACTTACAGGTAAGATGCTTCGATTCGTTGGCATTGTTCCATTGCCTGCATAAACGCTGGAAGCATATGCTGGAATCCGATATCTATGGTCAATATGGATGGGAGCGTGCCCCAAAGGATATTCAGGAAACATATCAGCACTCTATTTTTTCGCGCGAGCAATTCTGCGAAGAGTTTGGAAACAGGAAAATGATTGATCCGCAAATAACCGTTTTAATGCCAACATATAACGGCGAAAAATATCTCTATGAAGCGATAAAAAGTGTCGAGGAACAAACCTACCCTGACTGGGAACTGCTGATTATCAGCGATCCTTCTGAGGACAGTACAGTTTTAATCATTCAGGAATATCAAAAGTACGACAAAAGGATTCGATTGATCGCGAATCAGGTCAAGGCCGGGCTTGCAAATGCACTGAATCAAGGAATCAGTGAAGCAAAAGGGAAATATATTGCCCGCATTGACGATGACGATATCGCCCTGCCAAGCCGGCTGGAAAAACAGATAAAACTGCTGGAAGAACGGCCGGATATATCTTTGGTCGGCAGTTGGCAGAGGCATTTCGGAAAAGAGGAGTGGATACACCAGCCCTTGGAAACGCCGGAAGAGATGAAAGCAGTACTTCTCTTCAAATGTGATGTGTGCCATTCTACGATTATGTTCCGGAAGAAAGATTTTGTTGACAATGGCCTCTACTATTCTTCGGAATATCTTTCCGAAGACTATGAGCTATGGACACGAGCCGTCCAGAAACTAAAGTTTTATACGATACAGGAAGTACTGGGCGAGTATCGTGTTAATGGAGAAAATATAACCGCAAGCAAGATAACCAGATTAGAAAGTGAAGCACAAGGCATTATTGCACGCACACTCAAAGATACATTACATATCAGACTTCCAAAGTCAGATATGATACTGCTCTCCGGCTGGGAAAACCCCTTCTTCTATGGCGGTGAAGAACAAAAGAATTTGAGGGCAAGAGAAGAGAAGCTTCTTCAAAAGATTGAAAACCAAAACGCCATATACCACGCATATGATCAAACAGCGCTAAAAACAGTTTTGGAGCAAAGACGTATTTGGGCAGGAATTGCAAAAGGATCATTGGAGAATAGATGTACAATGCCAAAGATCACGATCAGGAAGAGAATCAAAAATTTTATCAAGCGCATCTTAAAACCGATTTACTACCCTTTTAAGAGACGCTATGAAGACAGGCTCATTCAAATTGAGAATTCTGTACAGCAATTAGCAGGATCTGTCAGCTATTTACAGAAAACAATTCAGGACTTAGATGGTCATTTATATGACTACTACGATTATTTAAGTCAGGGTGCGCAAAGCAGGAATATGCAGTTACAAGCATTGATCAATGCTGTTCAGGCTTCCTTGTCTTTGGAATTTAATCATTTTGGGGAAACAGTCTTTCGGAAAAATGAAGTGATGAGGGGCGAACTTCTACAGGAAATAGCTAAAATACATGGCGAATCCTTACGATCAACCGAGAGCTGGTTCCAACAAAGAGATACGTATACAAAAAAGCTGGTAGAAAATCTGGCACAAGCTATGGATACCCGTATTTGGAATGCGGAAAGACTGGTCAACCAAACAACGGATGAACGGCTTTGGAAACTGGAAGAAACTATTAAGGAATTGTTAAAGGAACTGATGCAAACCACTGATACTCGCGTTTGGAATGCAGAGAAACTTATCAATCAAAAGACGGATGAACGGCTCTGGAAACTGGAAGAAACTATT
>JAAWGY010000101.1 GCA_022795575.1 Angelakisella sp.
AATGCGCCCGCCTCCAGCGCCTGCGGCGCGCGGCGGGCTGTTTTGGGGAGAAAGCGGCTACTCCTAACCCCGGCCGCGGTTTGCGCTTCCTGGCCAGGAAGGTGGCAAACCGCCATTGGCCCCATCCCCACCATTACGCCGCTGTATAATACCGCGGCCTGACGGCAGAGGACGGCAGGCTGCGGCAGGGAATCGTTCCCCCAAAGGGCTGCGAAGCAGCCCCCCACGGCCAACCGCCGGAGGCGGCTCTTAGGCCGTGCCTCCCCTGAAAGGGGAGGTGTCGCCCGCAGGCGACGGAGAGGTCGGCCCCCGCAGGGGCCGTACCCCCGTACCTCTGCGCACCCCCACACCCCTGCGTACCCGCCCCAGGGCATTTCGCTCCTGCGGGAGCGACCAGGGCTCTGCCCTGGACCTGCAAGCCTTTGAAAAGGCTTGACCCAAACTTTAGCGCCCTTCGGGCATGGTGGCGGCAGGGTTGCTGCCAGTAACAACGCTGTTTGATGAAAGGAAGCTACGCTATGAAGAACCCCTTTGTCCTCTATTTCTCCGCTGTCCCCATCGCCCGCCTCTCCCCGCCAGAGCAGCCCGGTGGCCCCGTCACCGGCTCCATCCGTGACCTCTACACCCTAACCTGGAGCGAAGAAGCCCCCATCGCTCCCGCCCAAGCCGCCGCCCTCGCCGCCCTCACCAAAATGGACGCCGTAGCCATCCTCTCCCGCCTGGACCAGTACCAAGCCGCCCTCAACACCAGCCAGGACCAGGTCAGCGCCCCCATCGGCCTGTACCGCCGGGGCCGGAACGGCCTCTGGTGCCAGCGCCAGGTAAAATTCCCCGCCAACGTCCAAATGGCAAACGGCCAGCCAGTCGCCTTCCTGACCCCCTGCCGGG
The DNA here is from genome assembly GCA_022795575.1 of Angelakisella sp. Taxonomy (GTDB): domain Bacteria; phylum Bacillota; class Clostridia; order Oscillospirales; family Ruminococcaceae; genus Angelakisella. The sequence goes on from JAAWGY010000101.1 coordinate 889, forward strand.
AGGTAATGGTCGTGCTGGTCCGCCCCGGCTCCGAAGCCCTCACCCCCCTGTCCCTCTGGAAGGAGTACCAGGGGGAACCCCTCTCCCCTGTGGAACCGGTCCGCACCTTCCGCATCCCCACCCGGGACGGCCAGGCCCAGCTGGCAACCGATGTCTACCTCCCGGCCAACCGCTCCGGCCCGGTCCCCGCCCTCCTTATCCGGACCCCCTATAACCGGGAGGAGGGAGCCCAAGGGTGGCTCCGCTACGTCCACCGCGGCTATGCCCTGGTCATCCAGGATGTCCGTGGCAAAGGGGACAGCACCGGCGCCTGGGTGCCCCATAGCTATGAGGTGGAGGACGGCACCGATACCCTGGAGTGGCTGGCCGCCCAGGAGTGGTGCGACGGCAGCGTCGGCACCGCGGGCGGCTCCTACCTGGGGTATGTCCAGTGGGCCATGGCGGCAGGCGGAAGCCCCCACCTTAAGGCGATGATCAGCGTCGTCACCGCGGGCAGCGGCTTTGTGGACCTGCCCCGCCGTGGCGGCTGCTATGTCTCCGGAATGCTCCCCTGGGCCTATTCCGTCTCCGGCCAGCGCTTCCAGGCGGAGCTGATGGAGCGCCCGGACTGGGACCGGGTGCTGAAGCACCGCCCCCTCCGTACCCTGCCGGAGGAGGCCCTGGGCCGGCCCATCCCCTTTTTGGACGACTACCTGGACCACCGGGACTACGACCAGTTCTGGCGGCTGGGCAACTGGGCGGAGCGCTTCGCCCAGGGCGGCGGCAGGCCGGTCCCGGTGCTGATCCAGTCGGGGTGGTTTGATGACAACGGCATGGGCACCACCGAGGCCCTGGACCTGACAGCGGACTGGCCGGTGCGCAAGGTCATCCTGGGGCCCTGGCAGCACAGCGGCAACAGCCGGTACGACCTCCACGCCCTCTCCTTCGGGGAGGATGCCCTGCGGTACGACCTGGACCTGCTCCACCTGCGGTGGCTGGACCGGTTCCTCCGGGGACGGAACAACGGGGTGGAGGAGGGCCCGGTGGTGGAGTACTACACCGTGGGCCAGGAGGCCTGGCACACCGCCGCCACATGGCCCCCGGCGGGGGAGCAGCCCCTGACCCTCTGGCTGGACGGGGAGCATCCCGCCACCAGCGCCGGGGACGGCGCCCTGGTCCCCGCGGCCCCGGCCCGGGAGCGGACCGCAGGCTGCCGCTACGACCCCGCAGACCCCGCCCACAACATCATCGATATGAGCGAAAACGAGCTGGAGGTGCCGGAGGACTACACCGAGGAGGAAAAACGGGGGGATTACCTCTGCTACACCACGCCCCCCCTCGACCGGCCCCTTACCGTTACCGGGGACTGCCGGGTGGTGCTCCACGCAGTCACCGACGGGGAGGACATGGACGTGGTGGCGCGGCTCTGCGACGTGTCGCCGGATGGCCGGAGCGTCAAGCTGGCGGACGGGGTGCTCTCGGCCCGGTATCGGGAGGGGTTTGACCGGCCGCTGCCGGTAAGCCCCTGCCGGGTGATGGAGCTGACGCTCCGGACCACCAAGCTCTCCCATCGCTTTGCGGCGGGGCACCGCCTGCGGCTCACCGTCACCTTTAGCGCCGAGGGCTTCATCCTGCCCTCCTCCGGCACGGCGGCGGGGTACGACAGCCAGGAGCTGCGGGTTTGCCGCAACGGCGTTGTCACCGGCGGCGGCTTCCCCTCCCGGGTGGTGCTGCCGGTGGAGGAGGCGTAGCCAGCCGCCCCCGGGGGACGGAACGGGAAAAGGCGGTTCCCGCTGCCCTGGGGCGCCTGGGAACCGCCGGAGAACAGAGGGGAGGCGAAGGGAATGGAGCCTGTGGTCAGCGTCATCATCCCGGTTTACAATGCGGAGCATTACCTGGAGCGGTGCCTGGAGTCTATCCAAAGGCAGAGCTTCCGGGATTTTGAGCTGATTCTGGTGGACGACGGCTCCGCCGACCGCTCCCCGGAGATCTGCCGGGAGTACCAGGCCCGGGACAGCCGGGTGCAGGTGCTGCGGCAGCAAAACGCCGGCCCCGGCGCCGCCCGGAACACCGGGCTGGACGCCGCCCGGGGGGAGTACGTCACCTTTGTGGATTCGGACGACTTTGCGGAGCCTTGTATGTTAGAGACGCTCTGCCGTGCCGCCGGCGGAGGCGCCGACTGCGTGATGGCGGGGACCCTGGTACACTACGCCGGCGGCGGGAGCGCCACTATAGCGGTGACAAAGCAGCCCCGGCTTTTCTCCGGGGAGGAGGTAAAGCAGGTGCTGCTGGACCTGGTCGGCACGCCGCCCGCCTGCAAAACGGATTCCCTCTACGGCGCTTCGGTCTGCTGGAAGCTCTACCGCCGCCGGATCATCGAGGAAAACCGTGTCCGCTTTGTCCCGGAGGATGTCTGCATGACAGAGGATACCGTCTTTAACATTGACTTTTTGCGCCACGCCGGGCAGGTGGCCGTCATCCCGGATATCCTGTACCATTATAACTGCGCCCATGCCGGCTCCTTCTCCAAAAGCTACCGGGCCGACCGGTTCCAAAAGGAGCTTGTCTCCTTCCGGACGTTGGAGGACCGGCTGGCCGCCATCTTCCCCCGGGAGCGGTACCGCCTTGCCCTACAGCGCCTTTTCATCATGCGCACCGCCTATATCCTCACCCAGGAGGTCCTGTGCCACGACCACCTGGACCGGTCCCACCCCATGAAGGAGAACATCCGCCGGATCCTCGCCGACCCCACCCTTTGCGGCTGTCTGCGGGAGTACCCCTGGGCCAGGCTCCCCCTGCTGCGGATGGTGCTGGCCGGCGTGATGCGCCTGCGGCTCACCGGGCTGCTGATCCTGCTGATCCGGGTGCAGCAGCGGGTGATGAAGAGCTCCCAGAATCTATAGAGGAGGGAAACAATCGCCATGCGGAAAAGCAAACCGGAGGCTGGCAAGCAGTGCCCAAGCTGCGGCCAGATCGAGAACCAAGTTAAAATGGGCTACAACCGCTCCGGAACCCAGCGCTGCCGCTGCAAGGTCTGCGGCACACGGTACACCATGGACCCCAAGCGCCGGGAGTACCCGGAGGAAACCCGGGCCCTGGCCATCCGGATGCACCACGATGGCGTTAGTGGCCGGGAGATCGGCAGGGCGCTGGGGATGAGCAAGGCCAATGTATACAACTGGCTCAGGCAGCAGGGGAAGGAGTAGCCCCCTCCCCTGGCCCTATTCCGCCAGCAGCTCCTCCAGCAGCTCCACCGAGGCAAAGGCCAGACGGTAGTGGGGCTCCTCGTTGAGGGCCGCGATGTCCCGGGCCGCTTCCCCCGGCTCCCCCTCCTCCGCCCAGGCCGCCGCCGGCACGCAGAGGGGCGGGAACATCACGCACCACCAGTTCTGCCCGGCCCCCTCCCCCAGGGTGATCCGCACCGCCGCGTACTCCCCGGCGGGCAGCACCGTCTCCCCGTATTCCCGGGTGCCAAAGCGGCTGCGGCTTACCTCGGCCTTTACCGGCATACCGGGGTAGCCGTTTTCTGCCAGCACCTGCCGCGCCGTTTCCTCAATCAGGGCCAGGCTGTCCTCCGCCGCCCCCCGGGCCTCCGCCAGGCCATCCGCCCCGGCGAAGAGCTCCTCGGTGGCCTCCAGCACCGCATCCCGCACCTTCAGCTTTACCGCCTGGTCCGCCTCGCTGTCCGAGTTGGCCAGGATGTGCAGCCGCAGCACCTCCTCCCGGACCTGACCGCACCGCTGCCCAAACCCCGCCAGCGGCGCCGCCAGCATGGCCAGCAGCAGCCCGCCAATCAGTACCGCGTCAATCCGCCGCCGCTTTTTATTCTGTCCTGTCATTTTCGGTTCCTCCCCAAAGTGTGATGTCCTTAGTCTTCCCCCCTTTTGGGAAAATATTCCATACGGGGATAAAAAGCCCCGGCATTGGGCGTGCCGGGAGCTCCCGGGCAGGCGCTTAAAAATTTTCCTCCCGCTGCCTCTTGCTTTTTCTCCGGTGTTGTGCTAAAATACTGCTGTTACGTTGGTATCATCCCGCCGCCATAGGAGGATGTGCATCCTCATCCCCCGGCGGAGGGACACGAAAGAGGTGAAAGCAATGAAAGACGGTATCCATCCCAAGTATGGTCCCGCGGTGATCCGCTGCGCCTGCGGCAATGTCATCGAAACCCGTTCCACCAAGCCCGAAATCCGGGTCGAGATCTGCTCCAAGTGCCACCCCTTCTTCACCGGCAAGCAGAAGCTGGTGGATAGCGGCGGTCGTGTGGATCGCTTTAACCGGCGGTTCAACCTGGGCAAATGATGAAGCTTCGGCAGGCGGCGCAAGGGCAACCTTGGGCCGCTTTTCCGTATGAAAAGGAGGCCCGCCATGGACGGCTACCGCACCATTGAGGCGCCGGCCCGGGACGAGTTTATCGAGCGCCGGTCCCGGTTCATCGGCCATATCGCCCCCGTTGCCACCGACGAGGAGGCGGTCGCCTTTGTCAACGCCATCCGGGAGCAGCACCGGGAGGCGACCCACAACGTATACGCCTATGTGCTGCGCCAGGACCAGCTGACCCGTTTTTCCGATGACGGCGAGCCCCAGGGCACCGCCGGCAAGCCGGTGCTGGAGGTGGTCCTCCGGGAGGGGCTGGTGGATGTGGCGGTGGTTGTCACCCGGTACTTTGGCGGCATCCTGTTGGGGGCGGGGGGGCTGGTGCGGGCCTACGCCCAGGGGGCCAAAACCGCCATCGACGCCGCCCGGGTGCTGAATATGCAGCCTGCCGCCCTGGTGGAGCTGGACATGGGGTACGATTTTTACGGCAAGGCCACCTACATCCTGCCCCAGTACGAGGTACAGGTGACAGACAGCCGCTTTGAGGAGGGGGTACGGCTACAGCTGCTGTGCAAGACCAGCCGCCTAACGGCCCTCACCCACCAGCTAAGGGAGCTGTCCTCCGGGACGGTGGCCCCGGTGATCCTTGACGAGCGGTTCGCCCACTTCCCGGAAGGGGGGCCGGCGTAACTACCACATGATTTTTCTGAAGAAAGTGTGTTTTTATGGAGATACAGCAGATTACCGCGCCAAACGGCGTCGGTGTTGCGTTAGTGACCGGGACGGAGAAGGTCATCACCGACATCCAATCCGCCCTGGACCTTGCGATGACGGTTCGGTACCAAACGGGGGAGGCCCGTATTGCCATTGACAAAGGGCTGATCTGCGAGGACTTTTTTATTCTGAGCACCGGGGTTGCGGGGGAGATCTTGCAGCGGTACATCAACTACCATGTAAAGATGGCGATCTATGGGGATTTTTCCCGGTACACCAGCAAGCCGCTCCACGACTTCATCTATGAATCCAACCAGGGGCGGGACTTCTTCTTTGTCCCCACCCAGGAGGAGGCCATAGAGCGGCTGGCGGAGGCGGAACAGGGAGCCCACATCTAAGAGCCTATTCAAGATCTCCCTGCACGCCGCCTTGGCAGGTCTTTTCCCGCCCTGCGGCGTTAAAAAAACCTTGTAATACAGCAAGTATTCCGGCGGTTTTTTGCCTTGCAGGACGTAAAAATCCCTGCCAATTCGGCGCACCGGGAAATTTTGAATAGTCTCTAACAAAAGGAGCGATGACGAAATGAACAAAATGAAAAAGGTACGGCTGGGCCGCACCGAGCTGATGGTGACGAAGACCTCCTTTGGCGCGCTGCCCATTCAGCGGGTATCCTTTGACGCGGCAGCGGAGCTGCTCCGCACCGCCTACGAGGCGGGGATCAACTTCTTTGACACCGCCAACTCCTACACCGACAGCGAGGAGAAGATCGGCTACGCCCTGGCCGACGTTCGGGACAAAATCATCATCGCCACCAAGAGCGCTTACCGGAGGGGCGACGCCGACATGGTAAAGCGCAATGTGGAGCTGAGCCTGAAGCGGATGAAGACGGACTACATCGACATCCTGCAATTCCACAACCCGGACTTTTGCCCGGGGGAGGATGACCCGGCGTACCAATACCTGCTGGAGATGAAGCGGGCGGGGGTGGTACGGCACATCGGCATTACCAACCACCGGCTTTTTGTGGCCCACGAGGCGATTGAGAGCGGGCTTTACGAGACGCTACAGTTCCCCTTTTCGGTACTGGCTACCGAGAAGGACATTGAGGTGGTGGAGAAATGCAGGGAGGCGGACATGGGCTTTATCTGCATGAAGGCCATGTCCGGGGGGCTGATTCGGGAGCCTCGGGCTACCTTTGCCTTTCTACAGCGGTATCCTCACGTTGTACCTATTTACGGGGTACAGCGGATGGAGGAGCTGCGGGAGTGGTTGGCGCTGGATGCACAGCCGCCGGTTTGGGACGAGGGGTTGGAGGCCAGCATTGAGAAGGAGCGCCGGGAGCTTTCCGGGGATTTCTGCCGTTCCTGCGGGTACTGTTTGCCTTGTCCACAGAACATTCCCATTCCCAACGCTGCGCGGATACAGTTTTTGATGACACGGTCGCCGTACAAGCCTTATTTGACCAAGGAATGGCGGGAGGGGATGGACCGGGTGGACAGCTGTATTCACTGCGACCACTGCAAGAGCCATTGTCCGTTTGGGCTGAATACGCCGGCGCTGCTGGCCAGCCAGAAGGTTTGGTATGACGGGTTTTACCGGGAGCATTTGGACGAGGCGGAGAGGTAAGAGGTTTGGGCTGATGTGAAGCGGGAAGCCTGTCCCACAGGATGTGCCCGCCCGGGCCACCGGGCCGCAGGTCCAGGGCCGCGCAGGCCCTGGTCGCCCGCCGCAGCGGGCGAAACGCCCCAGGTTGACTATGATAACGGCAGGGCTTGTGTTTTTG
>JAAWGY010000102.1 GCA_022795575.1 Angelakisella sp.
ACCTTGAAATACATATAGTATTCCTGCGCTTTTTTGGCATCGGCAGTCAAAAAATTTGCTCGCCAATCTGCGCACTTCGGCTATTGGTACAGCTTCTTATCTTCGCCACAGCTCCTCCTGGGGCGGGTCGTTGCGGAGCATCCCCGCAAGGATGCCGCTTTCGGCCAGGGAGATGTAATCGGCCCCCGCCACAATGATATGGTCCAAAAGGTTGATCCCCAAATCCCGGAAGCCGCGGGCAATCTCGATGGTGGTTTCCCGGTCCGCCCGGGAGGGCAGCGCCATCCCGTTGGGGTGGTTGTGCCCCAGGATAACGTTGGTGGCGTCGTACCGCAGGGCGATTTTGGCCAGGTCCCGGAACTGGAGCTGCACTGCGTCGGCCACCCCCACCTTTACCATCCCAAAGAACAGCTCCTTCAGGGTGTTATCCAGACAGACCAGGATCAGCCGCTCCTCGGTGTACCCCACATACTGGGCCACCATCTTTTGGGCGATGTTCTTCAGCGGGTCCTTTACCGGGTTGATGTTGGCCTTTTCGGTATAGTAATACCGCGCCAGGGCGCTGATGAAGTGGATCAGCACCGCGGCGTGGCTCCCGATTCCGCTGACGTCCATCAGCTCGTCGCAGGAGGCGTCCAGTACCCCGGTAAGGGAGCCGAAGCGCTCGATAAGGCGGTGGGCCAGCTCGTTGGTATCCCCCTGGGGGATGGCGTAGAAAAGCAGCATCTCCAGCACCCGGTGGGGCTGCATATGGTCCAGCCCGCCCTGGAGGAATTCCTCCTTCATCCGCTTTCGATGGCCCTTGTGTCCCTCCATCCCGTCACCTCCCCGCCAGCCCTCCCCTTTCCGAAGAGCCCCTCCAAACGCCCTGCCAAGTCAGGGCTGCCGCACAGGCCCCGGGAAGGCTCCCTCCGTCCTCCCGGTCACGCTACATAAACGTATTTACGCACCGCCTCCAGCTTCTTTTCTCCAATGCCACGCACCTCCGTCAGCTCCTCTACCGAGGAAAAGCCGCCGTTTTCCAGCCGGTACATCAGGATGCGCTCGGCCAATACCTCCCCAATCCCCGGCAGCGCCATCAGCTCCGCCCGGCTGGCGGTGTTCAGGTTGGTGGAGGATCGCTGGAGGAATTCGGCCACCGTCAGCTCCCGGGCAAATCGTTTGGGGCGGACATCCGGCATAAAGGAGGGGTCAAAGAGAGCCCTCCAGCCCAAAAAGAGGCCGAAGGCGATGAGCAGCCAAGCGACAAAAATCTCCCGCGCCCGTCTTGCCATAAGCCCGCGCCCCCCCTCGGCGGTCCTACCCGCCCTGCCGCCCGGACCGGCCAAACGGTCCGGGCGGCGGGCAGCGGCAGGTTATCCCTTTAACGTAAGCGCCCTCTTGGCTTCCGCCGCGATGTTCTCCCGGCAGAGGCCGTATTCCTTTAGCAGGTCCCCGCCCTTGCCGGAGTGGCCAAAGCTGTCCTTGACGCCCACCCGCACCGTCGGCACCGGGCACTCTTCGCCGATGGCCTCCGCCACCGCTGCACCCAGGCCGCCGATGACCGAGTGCTCCTCGGCGGTTACGATAACGCCGGTTTCCCGGGCGGCCTTTACCACCAGCTCCTTGTCGATGGGCTTGATGGTGTGGATGTTGATCACCCGGGCGCTGATCCCCTCCCCGGCCAGGGCTTCGGCGGCCATCAGCGCCTCGTAGACCAGGATGCCGGTGGCGATGATGGTAAGGTCGGTCCCCTCCCGGAGGGTGATACCCTTGCCCAGCTCGAACCGGTAATCCGGGCTGTTAAAGACCGGTGCCGCCAGACGGCCAAACCGCAGGTAGACGGGGCCGGAGTAATCGGCGGCTGCCATCACAGCGGCCTGGGCCTCCACGTCGTCGGCGGGGTTGATGATGACCATACCGGGGATGGTGCGCATCAGGGCGATATCCTCGTTGCACTGGTGGGTGGCCCCGTCCTCCCCCACCGAAACACCGGCGTGGGTGGCCCCGATCTTGACGTTGAGGTGGGGGTAGCCGATGGAGTTGCGGACCTGCTCGAAGGCCCGGCCGGCGGCAAACATGGCAAAGGTGCTGGCAAAGGGGATAAACCCGCAGGTAGAGGCGCCGGCGGCGGCTACCATCATGTTGGCCTCTGCAATGCCGCAGTCAAAGAACCGCTCCGGGCAGACCTTTTTGAAGGTGCCGGTTTTGGTGGCCCCCGCCAGGTCGGCGTCAAAAACGATGACCTTGTCGTTTACAGCGGCCAGCTTTGCCAGGGCCTCGCCGTAGCTTTCCCGGGTGGCTTTTTTCATCATATCAGCCATTGTTACAGCACCTCCTCGATGTTGGCCAGATCCTGCATGGCGGTTTCATACTGCTCCGGGTTGGGGGCGGCCCCATGCCAGCTGGCCTTGCCCTCCATAAAGGAGATCCCCTTCCCCTTTACCGTTTTGGCGATGATGGCGGTGGGCCTGCCGGTGACAGCTTTGGCCTTCTGCACCGCCTCCTCGATCTGGTCAAAGTCGTGGCCATCGATGGTGATGACCTCAAAACCGAAGGCCCGGAATTTCTCGTCGATGGGATAGGGGGAGCAGACGTCCTGGATGCTGCCGTCGATCTGTAGGCCGTTGTTATCGATGATGTAGCAGAGGTGGTCCAGCTTGTAGTGGGCGGAGAACATGGCGGATTCCCAAACCTCCCCCTCCTGGAGCTCGCCGTCTCCCAGGATGGCGAAGACACGGTAGTCCTTGCCGGCCAGCTTCCCCGCAAGGGCCATGCCGGCGGCGGCAGAAACCCCCTGCCCCAGGCTGCCGGCGGTAAAGTCCACCCCGGGGGCCTTGTTCAGGTCCGGGTGCCCCTGGAGCCGGGAGCCGGTCTTGCGGAAGGTCTTGAGCTCCTCCCAGGGGAAGAAGCCCTTCTGGGCCAGGGCGGCATACAGGGCGGGGCAGACGTGGCCCTTGGAGAGCACCAGCCGGTCCCGGTCCTCCCACTTGGGGTTTGAGGTATCCACCCGCAGCTCCTCCTGGTACAGGTAGGTCATAACATCGGCGATGGAAAGGGAGCCGCCGGGGTGCCCCGACTGGGCGGAGTACACCTCCTCGATGATCCCCCTTCGCACCTGGTTCGCCGCCTTTTTCAGGCGGATACGCCGTTCTTCGTTCATAGCTTTTCCTCCTTACTGTAAAAAACATATCACACCGGCGGTACTCCGCCGCGAGCTATACCGTGTTCCCCGGTTGGGGCGCCAGGGGCAGCCGATGCTGTGTCACCCGGTCCCACTGCCGGTTTTCGCACCAATAGACGGCCCCCTCCCCCGGGTCAAACACCATGGACACCACCGTGGGGCAGGCCGTTTGGGCGGTGGCCTGCAAAATCTCAAAGCAGCCCGGGACATCCAGCCGGTCCCCCGCCGCCTCCAGCAGCCTTACCGCCGTCTGGTACCGGTCCCAGCCCATCCAGGGGTGCTGCTCCCGGTTCCCCTTGAAGGGGGAAAAGTTGGTGAGCACCGAAAAGGCGGGCCGCTCCTGGTAGGTATACCCCTGCCCCGGGACAATCTGGAGGACGTTCCCCTCCCGGTCGGAGTGCTGGGCCTGGTAGGTGACGCCCGGCAGGCTGTACAGCCTCCCCTCCCCCAGGTACCGCCGGACCTCCCTTAGGGTGGTTTTGCCCAGCAGCAGGTCGATGTTGGCTTGGGGGATGGTGCGGCAGTCCGGCCCGGTGGGCTCGCTCCTGCTGTCGTAGGGCCAGCAGGTGGGCATGGTGATAAACTCCCCCCGGCTGTTGGCCCCAAAAAGGGGCAGCCACTGGCCGTTATCGTGGATGTCGATGGAAACCCGGTCCTCTGTGGCGGTAATCCGGTATTCCATCTCCAAAATATCCAGGTTCCAGCCGATGAGGGTTTTCCCCCGGTTGGAAACAATGCTGGTACACATCACAAATCTCCTTCTGTCACCGGCCGCCTTTTGCGCAGCCGCAGCTGGATGCCCTTTGCCTCCGCCAGCCGTTGCAGCAGCTGGGCCAAGCAGGCCGCCTTCTCCCGGACGCCGGCCTCCGCCAGCTGGGGGCGGCTCTCCAGCTCCGCCAGCGCCCCCCGCAGCTCCTCCACCTCCAGCAGGTTGACGGCCAGACAGTAAAGTGTCTTTTTCCGGCCGTCGTTGTACCGGTCCAGCAGCAGCTTTAGCAGCTCCGCCTTTTCCCGCTGCTCCCGGCCGTAGGCCTCGGGACCGATCCGCCGGGCCTTCTCCATATCCGCCCGGCGGTTCTGGTGGGTGATAAAGGAATCGTACCGGTCAATTTCATCGTAGAGGGCGCAGGGATATTCGCCGCAAAGGAAGCAGTATTCCACCCCGCCGTGGCCCAGGCTGCACCGGGCGATTTTGCAGGACTGGTTCCCGAAGCCGCAGCCGCCGCAGTGCCCGCCCAGCCTCATGGAGCAAAGCCCGCAGTTAAGGCCGCAGAGGGAAAACAGCGGGTCCCTTCGTTCAAAGCCCTTCATCGCTTTGCCCCCTTCCTGCGGCTTTACCGACTCAGCTGCGTTAGCGCAGCTGTAAAGTACTCCGGCAACGGGGCGGTAAAGAACAGCTCCTCCCCTGTCACCGGGTGGATAAAGCCGATGGTCCTGGCGTGGAGGCACTGGCCCCTGGTATCGATGGCCGGCTTTTTTGGGCCGTAAACCAAGTCCCCCAGCACCGGGTGTCCTATGTAGGCCAGATGAACCCGGATCTGGTGGGTGCGCCCCGTCTCCAGCCGGCAACGGATGTGGGAAAAGCCGGGGAATTCCTCCAGCACCGCCACATGGGTGACGGCGGGCTTGGCGTTCCGCTGGGTGACGCACATTTTTTTGCGGTCGGCGGGGCTGCGGCCGATGGGGGCATCGATGGTAAAGGCATCCTCCCGGAGGTGTCCGTGGACGATGGCCTCGTATTCCCGGGTAAAGCTGTGGGCCTTGATCTGCTCCGCCAGCCCCCGGTGGGCCTCGTCGCTTTTGGCCACAATCAAAAGGCCGCTGGTGTCCTTATCGATGCGGTGGACAATGCCGGGGCGGATCACCCCGTTGATGCCGGAAAGGGAGCCCCGGCAGTGGTACAAAAGGGCGTTTACCAGGGTCCCGCTGTAGTTCCCCGGGGCGGGATGGACCACCATCCCCTTGGGCTTATCCACCACCAGCAGGCTGTTGTCCTCGTAAACGATGCGCAGGGGGATCTCCTCCGGCAGCACCTCCAGCTCCACCGGGTCCGGGAGGGAGACCGTCACCTGGTCCCCTGCCCGGAGCAGCTGCTTCTTCCCCGCCGGCCTCCCGTTGACCGCCACCCCTCCCTCCTCGCAGAGGGCCTGGGCGGCGGAACGGCTCAGCTGGGTGAGAGCTGGAAGGGCCTTGTCCAGCCGCGCCCCCTCCCATTCCGGGCCGATGGCAAGGGCCAGCTCCCTCATGGCTGCTCCGGCTCCCCGTCCTGGGGGGGCGCCTCCTCCCCGGCCTCCCCCTCCTTCTTCTCCAGGAAAAGGACATAGACCGCCAAAAGGGCGGTGCCGATGCAGACGCAGATATCCGCCAGGTTGAAGATGGGGAAGTTGATGGGCTCGAAATAGATGTAATCCACCACAAAGCCGCCGGGGTGGAAGGCCCGGTCCAGCAGGTTGCCGATTCCGCCGGCCACAATGAGGGACACCGCCCCCTGGAGGAGGCGGCCCCGGAGCCGCTTTGTCACCAGCGCCGCCAGCATGGCCAGGATCACCGCCCCGGTAACGATCAGCAGCAGCCACCGCTGCCCCTGGAGGATGCCCCAGGCCGCCCCGAAGTTTTCGTGGTAGTACAGGCTCAGCACGCCGGGGATGATGTCGATGGAAACAGCGGGCTTTAACACCTCGATGGCCCACTGCTTGATGAGCTGGTCCCCCGCAATCAGGAGCCCGGCCATTATCAGGTAAAGGATCATGTAAAACCTCACAAGGGGCTGCGGGCCGTCTGTCGCGCTCCCGCAGCCCCCCTCTATCTTGTCGTTTATTCCGCCAGGATGGCGGCGCACCGGGCGCAGAGGGTGGGGTGCTTTTCGTCCTTGCCCACGGTATCGCTCTGCATCCAGCAGCGCTGGCACTTTTCGCCGGGGGCGGGCCCCACGTCCACCGTGATGCCCTCCACCTCGCCGGCAAAGGCGCCCTGTCCCTCCTCTGTCAGCTCCACCGCCGAGACGATGAAGAGGGCGGGAAGGATCTCCGCGGCGGCGGAAAGGAAGCCGTGCTGCTCCCCGCCGCAGTGGAGCGTAACCTTGGCCTCCAGGGATTTGCCGATGGTCTTGGCGGCCCGGGCCTGCTCCAGCGCCTTGTTGACGTCGTCCCGGATGGCGTGGAGCCGCGCCCACTTGTCCATGAAGGCCTCGTCCACCAGCCCCTCCCGGGGCTCCGGCATATCGTTGAGCATCACCGATGCCTTGTTGTACCCCTTGCTCTCCGGGATAAAGGACCAGATCTCCTCTGCCGTGTAGGGCAGGATGGGGGCCAGCATCAGGTCCAGGGCGCAGAGGATGTCGTAGATGGCGGTTTGGGCCGCCCGGCGGTCCGGGCCGTCCTTCTTCTCCACATACAGCCGGTCCTTGAGGATATCCAGGTAGAAGCTGGACATATCCACCGAGCAGAAGTTGTGGATGGCGTGGTAGATGTTGTGAAACTCGAAATCCTCATAGGCCTTGCGAACCTCCTTGATGAGCTGCTGGCAGCTGGCGACGGCCCACTTGTCGATGTCGTGGAGCTCCTCAAAGGCCACCCGGTGGGCATCGGGGTCAAAGTCCCCCAGGTTGCCCAGGATGTACCGGGCGGTGTTGCGGATCTTGCGGTAGCCGTCGGAAAGCTGCTTGAGGTACTCAAAGGAGATGCGGACATCCGAGTGGTAATCGGAGGAGGCCACCCAAAGGCGCAGGATATCGGCGCCGTACTGCTCGATGATCTTCTCCGGGGCGGTGCCGTTTTTCAGGGATTTGGACATCTTCCGTCCCTCGCCGTCCACCACCCAGCCGCAGCTGCAGCAGTTTTTGTAGGGGGACTGTCCCCGGGTTGCCACTGCGGTAAGGAGGGAGGACTGGAACCACCCGCGGTACTGGTCCGCCCCCTCGATGTACAGGTCACAGGGCCAGGGCAGGCCGTGTTCCTCCAGCACCGAGGCGTGGGTGCTGCCGGAATCGAACCAGACATCCATGATGTCCTTTTCCTTGCGGAACCGTTTGCCGCCGCATTTTTTGCAGACGGTGCCCTCCGGCAGGATGTCGGCGGCCTCGTGGGTGTACCAGGCGTCGGAGCCCTCCCTGCGGAACAGCTCCGCCACCGCCTGGATGCTGGCCTCGTCGATGTGGTACTGGCCGCAGTCCTCGCAGTAGAAGATGGGGATGGGCACGCCCCATACCCGCTGGCGGCTGATGCACCAGTCGCTGCGGTCGCCCACCATGTTCTTGATGCGGCCCTCCCCCCAGGCGGGGATCCACTTTACGCTCTCGATGGCCTTGATGGCGTCCTGCTTAAAGCCGTCCACCGAGCAGAACCACTGCTCGGTAGCCCGGAAGAGCACCGGCTCCTTGCAGCGCCAGCAGTGGGGGTACTGGTGGATGATCTTCTGCACC
>JAAWGY010000103.1 GCA_022795575.1 Angelakisella sp.
TGGGCCCAAAATGCGCCCGCCTCCAGCGCCTGCGGCGCGCGGCGGGCTGTTTTGGGGAGAAAGCGGCTACCCCTAACCCCGGCCGCGGTTTGCGCTTCCTGGCTGGGTGGGTGGCAAACTGCGATTGGCCCCAGCCCCACCGCTGCGCCGCTGTTTGAAACCGCGGCCTGACGGTTTGCAATAGAACGGTAAGGTCTGTGCGCCTGGGTACAGCCCTACTGCTGTTGCAGTCGCCCTGGGGAGTTTCGCTCCTGCGGGAGCGACCAGGGCGCTGCCCTGGACCTGCAAGCCTTTGAAAAGGCTTGAGCGAAACTTTTAGAAGCCGTAACGGTGGCCGTTGTGCGCAGTTTGCCAGCAAGTTTTCTGTCTGCCTTTGGCGGGCGCTGCGTGGTTCCGGTTGTCGGGATACCCCTGTTTTTTGGTCTACCTTCGTTTTTGGGAAAGGATTGTCTATGTTTGTAGATAAAGCGCGCATCACCATCAAGGCCGGCGACGGCGGCAACGGCAAGGTCTCCTTCCATCGGGAAAAATTCGTCGCCGCCGGCGGCCCCGACGGCGGCGACGGCGGCAAGGGCGGCGACGTCCTCTTCGTCGCCGATACCAACCTGAGCAGCCTCATCGATTTTAAGTACCGCAAACGCTATGCCGCCGGCCGCGGCCAGGATGGCGGCTCCAAAAAGTGCTTCGGCAAAACCGGGGAGGACCTGCTGATCCGGGTGCCCAAGGGTACCGTGGTCCGGGAGGCCGGCACCGGCCGCGTCCTGGCCGACCTCTCCGGCCCCGACCCGGTGGTGGTGGCCCGGGGCGGCAAGGGGGGCTGGGGCAACAGCCACTTCGCTACCCCCACCCGCCAGATCCCCCGCTTCGCCAAGGGCGGCTACCCCGGCGAAAGCTATGAGGTGGAGCTGGAGCTGAAACTCCTGGCCGATGTGGGCCTGGTGGGCTTCCCCAATGTGGGCAAGTCCTCCCTGATCTCGGTGGTCAGCGCCGCCAAGCCGGAGATCGCCGGCTACCACTTTACCACCCTGACCCCCGTGCTGGGAGTGGTCAAGCTGGGGCCGGAGGAAAGCTTTGTCATGGCGGATATCCCCGGCCTCATCGAGGGCGCCAGCGAAGGAGTGGGCCTGGGCCACCAGTTTTTGCGCCACGTGGACCGCTGCCGCCTCATCATCCACATTCTGGACGCCTCCGGCTGCGAGGGCCGGGACCCCAAGGAGGATTTCGCCATCATCAACCGGGAGCTGGAGCGCTTCGACCCCGAGCTGGCAAAGCGCCCCATGATGGTGGCCGGCAACAAGTGCGATATCGCTGCCCCGGAGCAGGTGGAGGAGCTGCGCCGGTACATCACCGGCCTGGGGTACCCCTTCTTCGCCATCTCCGCCGCCGCCCGCCAGGGCACCGAGGAGCTGGTGAAGGCGGTGGCCCAGCGCCTCCAGACACTGCCCCCCATCCGGGAGTACCAGCCCGAGCCCCCCGACCGGGAAAAGCTGCTGGCAGAAGCCAAGCCCAACCAGTTTACGGTGCGGGTGGAGGAGGACGTCTATATTGTTGAGGCGGACTGGCTGATGCGGGTGCTGGGGATGGTGGACATGAACGACTACGAATCCCTCCAGTACTTCCAGCGGGTGCTGCGCCTCAGCGGCATCATCGACCGGCTGGAGGAGATGGGCATCCGGGAGGGGGACACGGTGAGCATCCTGAACTTTGAATTCGAGTATCTGCGGTAAGGTGGTGGCGGTATGGAAGAGATAAGCTCCGGGGGCCGGGTGGAACGGCCCCAGCTGATGAGCCCCCTGGCCCTGGCCTTTGTGGGGGACGGGGTTTACGGGCTGCTGGCCCGGGAGCATCTGGCCTCGCTGGGCAACGCCCCGGTGGGGCGGCTCCACAGCCGGGCGGTGGAGCTGGTCTCGGCCAAGGCGCAGTCTGCCGCCTATGAGCGGATCGCCGGGCTGCTCACCGAGGAGGAGGCGGCGGTGTACCGCCGGGGGCGCAACGCCAATACCACCCGCAGCCCCAAGCACACCGAGCTGGCGGTGTACCGCCGGGCCACCGGGGTGGAGGCCCTCTTCGGCTGGCTCTACCTCTCCGGCCGCGCCCAGCGGCTGCGCCAGCTCTTTGACGCCATTTTGGACACGTCCGGGACAGAGGAAAAGGAAACGGAAGAAGGATAACGAAGGAGGGACTATGGGGGAAAAGGGGAAGGAATTTTTGCTGGATGTCCTGTACGACATCGCCGGGGGTATTGTTTTTGCGGTGGGGCTGGGCTGCTTTGTGGGCCCGGCCCAGATCGCCCCGGGGGGTGTTTCGGGCCTTGCCATCCTGGCAAACCATCTTTTCGGCCTGCCGGTGGGTACGGTGAACCTGGGGATCAACATCCCCCTGCTGCTGCTGGCATGGCGGCTTTTGGGGCGGCGCTTCACCCTAAAGACGCTGCGGTCGGTCTTTTTGCAGTCGCTGATGATTGACCTTGTGGCGCTGTGGCTGCCGGAGTACACCGGGGACCGGATCATGGCGGCCCTCTTTGGCGGGGTGGCCATCGGTATCGGGCTGGCCCCTGTCTTTATGCGGGGCTCCACCACCGGCGGCACCGATATCGTCTCCCGGCTCATCCAGCTGCGGTTCCGCCACGTCTCCATCGGCAAGCTCCTCTTTTTGGTGGACTTGGCCATCCTCCTCCTTTCGGTGGCGGTGTTCCGCAACATCGAAACCGGCCTCTACGGCATGATCTGCATCTACACCTCCGGGCGGATCGTGGACGGCATCCTCTACGGCCTGGATACCGGCAAGGTGGTGCTGGTGGTAAGCGAAAAGCACCAGGAGATCGCCGGGCGGGTGATGGACCAGCTGGAGCGGGGGGCCACCTTTCTCCACGGCTCCGGGGCCTGGAGCGGGGAGGACAAACGGGTGCTGCTCTGCGCCGTGCGGGCCAACCAATGCTACCGGGTGGAGGAGATCGTCCGCGGCGCCGACCCCGACGCCTTCCTCATCATCCTGGAGGCCAACGAGATTGTGGGGGAGGGCTTCCGCCCCATCACCTCGAATAAGATTACCTGACTGGCAAAATACGACAGTTTTTTCGCCTTTATTCAGAAATTATCCACAACTAAGCGCCCCGGGGGATGCTATAATGGAGGCGGTCCCTTAGAGCTTATTCCTCCCCTGCACACCGCCTTGGCAGGTCCTCTTCCGCCCTGGGGCGTTACCGTGCCCCCAGGCGCAGCCGCCCCGGGCGGCTCTCAGGCCGACGGAAAAGCCCCCTGTCGGTTCGGTGGGCCGGGGAATTTTGAACAGGCTCTAAAACGGGATACATTTTTTAACAGGAGGCAACACACCATGCGCAGAGCAAAGCAAAAGGCAGTTTCCCTGGCTCTGGCTGGGGTGCTGGCCCTGGCTGCGGCAGCAGGCTGTTCTGAAAAAACAGGACCTTCTTCCGCCAGCCCGGTCCCCAGCGCCCCCGCCCCCTCCACCGCACCGGCAGACCCCCAGCCCCAGGCCCTCACCGGCGAGATCACCATCTACACCTCGGAGCCCCAGGACCTGATCACTGACCTGCTGGAGGGCTTTGTGGCCCAAAATCCCGGCGTCTCCTACCAGCTGTTCCGGTCGGGCTCCGGCGCGGTCATCTCCAAAATCGATGCCGAGCTGGAAACCGGCAGCACCGAGGCGGATGTCATCTGGTTTGCGGACATCGGCTACATGAGCCAGCTGGACGAGAAGGGGCTCATCCGGCACTACACCCCCAAAAGGGCTGGCGACATCGACCCCCGTTTTAACTACAACGACGGCATGGCCTGGGAGGTACGGCAGATCTTTAACATCATCGCCGTCAACTCCCTGAAGTGCGATACCGAGGTCAAGGACTGGCAGGACCTCTGCAAGCCGGAGCTTTCCGGCCGCTTCGCCATGGCCAACCCCAACTACTCCGGCGGCTCCTTTACCACCCTGGTGGGGCTGGTGGGCACCGACGGCTTGGGCTGGGAGCTCTACGAGGCCATGAAGGCCAACGACATGAAGTTTGAGCAGTCCAACGGCAACCTCCAGACCAAGGTGGCCTCCGGGGAGTACGCCGCCGTTTCGGTGGTGGACTTTATGGCCCGCAACGCCGCCGCCGAGGGCTCCCCGGTGGAGTCGGTCTGGCCCGAGAGCGGCGCGGTGATGGTGCCCACCCCGGTGGCCATCCTCTCCACCGTTAAGGAGGAGAACCGGGCCGCCTGCGAGGCGCTGCTGGACTATATGCTCAGCCCCGAGGCCCAGGCCCTCTTTGTGGCCCAGGGCTACCTGCCGGTGGATCCCGCCGCCGGCGCCCCGGAGGGCGCCCCCGCCGTGGCGGACATCAAGACCGTTGCCCTGGATATCCAGGACTTTACCAAAAACTCCGGCGCCATCCGGGACCGCTTTACTCAAATCTTTGGGGAATGACCCCCCCTGCCCTTCCACTGACAGCAAAAACCCCGCCCTCCATCATCCGGGGGGCGGGGGCTGTCCCATTTCTGTAAAAAGGGGGAGATTTCCTTGCGTCACTTTTCCCTGCGCAACCGGGGAGAGGGGGTGCGGCCCGGGGAGCTGGCCCCCACCCTGATCTGGCTTGTGACGGCGGCGGTGCTGGCCTTCGCCGTGGTCTATCCCTCGGTGGTGCTGATTCTAAACAGCTTTAAGACCCCGGCGGGGTACGGCCTGGAAAACTATCTTTCGGTGCTCCGGGACAGGGGCATCGCCGCCAGCGTCTGGAACAGCGCCCGGGTGGTGCTGCCCAGCACCCTTTTTTCCACCGCCCTGGGGGTGTTCCTGGCCTGGGCGGTGGTGCGCACCGACGTCCCCGGCAAGGGGCTTTGGCGCTCATTATTGGCCATCCCCTACCTGATCCCGCCCTTTATCGGGGCCATTGCCTGGACCTTTCTGCTGGGGCCGGTGGGGACCTTTAACGAGCTGTACATGGCCCTTACCGGCAGCCCGGACCCCTTGGTGAACATCTACAGCCTGGGGGGGATGGTGTTTGTGATGACCATCTACCGCTACGCCGTCCCCTATGTGGTGGTGCTCCCCGCCATGCGCAAGGTAAACGCCGCGGTGGAGGAGGCGGCCCGAGTCTCCGGGGCGGGGCCCTGGCGGACCCTCCGGGACATCACCCTGCCCCTCCTCACCCCCTCCATCCTGGGGGCCACCCTTTTGGTGTTTATGTTCATCCTGGCGGATTTCGGCGTCTCGGCGGTGCTGGGTGCCCCCAACCGCATCTACCTTGTCACCACCCAGATCTACGCCATCATCAACCGCCCGGATCTGCCCGGCAACCTCCAGCTGGCCTCGGCCTACTCGCTGCTGCTGGCGGTCTTTGGGGTGGCGGGGCTGGCCCTCTACAACCGGGTGCTGGCCGCCCAAAAGTATGTGGTGGTGGGGGGCAAGGGGGGCTCGGTCCAGCCCACCCATTTGGGCGGGGCCCGGTGGGGGCTCTTCGCCGTCCTGGCCCTGGTCTTTGCCGTCACCACCCTGGCCCCCATCCTGGCCACCCTTACCACCGCCTTTACCAAGACCTTTGGCCTCCCCTTTGGCCCGGACAACCTCACCACCCGCAACTTCGCCCGGCTCCTCACCATCCGCAACATCAGCCGGGCCTTTCGCAACAGCCTCTTCCTCTCCGCCGCCTCGGCCCTGATTGTGACGGTGACGGCCCTGGCGGTGGCCTATGTGGCCATCCGGGGCGGGATCCGGAGGTTTTGGGGGGTGCGGCTGATGCAGACCATGGTGACGGTGCCCTATGCCGTGCCGGGCACCATCATCGCCCTGGCCATGATCCTGGCCTTCGCCCAGCCCCTGCCCCTTACCGGCTTGCGGCTCTACGGCACCATCTGGATCCTGCTGGTGGCCTATGCGGCCCGGTTTATGAACCTGGGGTACAACAACATCTCCGGGGCCATCGCCCAAATCGACAGCTCCCTGGAGGAGGCCTCCCGGTGCGCCGGGGCCAGCCATCTCCGGGCCTTCTCCACCATTATGCTGCCCCTCCTGAAGCCCAGCCTTTACAGCTCCTTCTTCCTGGTGGTGGCCCCCACCCTCTCGGAGATCACCCTGTCCTCGCTGCTGTGGAGCGTGGGCAACGAAACCATCGGCACGGTGGTCTTTTCCACCCAGGAGGAGGGGAAGATCCTGCTGACGGCGTCCCTGGCGGTGATCCTGATCACCGTGGTGGTGGTCATCAACTACCTGGTGCGGTACCTGAGCCGGGGGGATATGGGGATATAGCGGCCTGCATCCTCCCGCCCGAAACACAGCCCCCGAAAGAGGTGTAACAAAATGTCCCAGTGGAAAAACGAGGTGGAGGGGATCGCCCGGGAGATGTCCCGGGCCCCTCAGATCCAGCCGGAGGAGATCCCGGACCTGGAGATCTACATGGACCAGCTGACCACCTACCTGGATAAGCGGCTGAGCTTCTACAGCCGGGAGGCGGAGGCCCCCTTTATCACCCGGTCGATGGTGAACAACTACAGCAAGGCAAGGCTGCTGCCGCCGCCGGTCTCCAAGCGCTACAGCCGTATCCATATGATGGTGCTGTCCCTTATCTGCCAGCTGAAGCGGCTCTTTACCATCCAGGACCTGGGGCGGCTGCTGGCCCCGGTGTCCCAGGAAAAGCAGGCCGAGGGCCTCTACCGCCTCTTTCTGGAGGCCCAGCGGGAGGTCTTTGCCCACACCCCGGAGATGACCAGGGAGCTGCTGGCCCCCCGGGACGAGGAGGGGGACGGCCTGGAGGAGAAATCCGCCCTGGTGGTGCAGCTGGCGGTGCGGGCCCAGCGGGACCTGCTGCTGGCGGAGCGCATCCTGGACACCATGGAGACCCCGGCGGAGCAGGAGCGCCGGGAGAAGAAGCGGAAAAAGGGAAGTTGACGGCCCGGCGGAAAACCGGTACAATAAAGGGGGGCGATGACGATGACCCGGACAGAGCACAGCCCAAAGGAGCTGGAGCGCATCCGGCGGTACCGCCTGATTGACGACACCTTTCTCTCGGTGGTGTTCCAGGATAAGGAGTGCACCCAGCTGCTCATCCGGTGCGTCCTCCAGCGGGAGGACCTGACGGTAATCCAGGTGCGGACCCAGCGGGAGCTGAAAAACCTGTGGGGCCGTTCGGTGCGGCTGGACGTCCTGGCCGCCGACGAGGCGGGGAACCTCTACAACATCGAGGTGCAGCGCAGCGACAGCGGCGCAGCCCGCCGCCGCGCCCGGTACAACAGCAGCCTGCTGGACGCCCACGTTACCGAGCCGGGGGAGGAGTACGAGGCGCTGGCGGAAAGCTACGTCATCTTCATCACCGAAAACGACTACTTCCGCCAGGGGCTGCCCATGTATCACATTGAGCGGGTGGTCCAGGAGACGGGGGAGCTCTTCGCGGACGGGGAGCATATCATCTATGTCAACGGCCAGTACCGGGGCCCGGACCCGGTGGGGGAGCTGATGCACGACTTTTTCTGCCAAGACCCGGCAGAGATGTCCTTCCCCCTGCTGGCCCGGAATGTCCGCTACTACAAGGACGACGCAGAAGGGGTGGATTATATGTGCAGGATCTCGGAGGAG
>JAAWGY010000104.1 GCA_022795575.1 Angelakisella sp.
GGTAGCCCGGGCGGGCACAACCTGTGGGACAGGCGGTTTTCTTTCCCATAGGGCTCCCCCGGAGGGCGGAGGGGGCACACGGGGGAACTGGTTCCCCCGCGGGGCGTGGCGGGCCGAAGGCCCCCGGGCCCTCCGCAGAGGGCCCCCACGCCCAAGGTTCCCCCGTGAGGCGCAGCGGAGCCGTAGGCCCCCCGGACCTTCCGCAGAAGGTCCCTGCGCCTTCAGGGCCTGCGCGGCCCTGGACCTGCGGCCCGGTGGCCCGGGCGGGCACAACCTGTGGGACAGGCTGCTTCGTTTCCCGGCGGGCCGCCTTGGCTGCGCCCTATTTCCGCTTGCCGCGGCCACCCTTGCCGCCCTTGCCCCCTTTGCCAAGGAACAGCACAGCAGCAATAGCCGCCGCAGCCACCCCCATCCCCACCAGAGCCAGGGCCACCATGCTGTTATCCCCAGTAGAAGGGTTTTGAGTGGCAAAAGCAGGTACTGCGGTGAGGACGAACAGAACAAGAGCGGCAAACAGATTCCATATATGCTTCATTGCAAAAAACTCCTTTCTTTGACAGGAAAGCCAAGCAGCCCCCCGATCCTTGTCGCTGCCTTTAATTATAAGCGCCCAGGGGGAGGGTGTCAACCGGCTGGGACCCGGCAGGCGGGGAAGAGGCGACTTTTTTCCCGGTTTTTCGCACCGGCAAAGAGGCGAGAAAAATTTTTCTGTAAAAACCCCGGGAAAAGGATGGTGACGGCTTTTATTTCGGGAGAAAGCGTGGTATAATACATACGGTAAGTTTTCGGGACACCACAGGAGCCCCGCAAAATAACAGTATTTGGCAACCCAAAAACAACAAACGAACGACATCATCCGCGGCTGTGTACTACGTAATATGCGCCGCCTGCCGCCAGCCTTTGGCGGAAATATCAGGAAGAAGAAAAGAGGGGCTATGACCTTGAATAAATTTGTTGTTACCGGCGGGAACCCGCTTCATGGCACGGTAAAAATCGGCGGCGCCAAAAATGCCGCGGTGGCCATCATCCCTGCCACCATTCTGGCCAGGGGGAAGTGCGTCATCGATAATATCCCCAACATCAGCGACGTCACCCAGCTGCTGAAGATGCTCACCGAAATGGGGGCCACGGTGCGGATGCTGGGCAAAAAGACGGTGGAAATCGATACCACCCACCTGATCTCCCACACCGTCCCCTACAACCTGGCCAAGAATATGCGGGCCAGCTACTACTTCATCGGGGCGCTGCTGGGCCGCAGCCACGAGGCCAGCGTCTATATGCCCGGGGGCTGCAACTTTGGGGTGCGGCCCATCGACCAGCATATCAAGGGGTTCGAGGCCATGGGGGCCTCGGTGGAGATCGAGCAGGGGATGATTAACGCCCGCACCGACGAGCTGCGGGGGGTGCATATCTACTTCGACGTGGTGACGGTGGGGGCAACCATCAACGTCATGCTGGCGGCGGTGCGGGCCAAGGGCCTCACCATCCTGGAGAATGTGGCCAAGGAGCCCCACATCGTGGATATGGCCAACTTCCTCAACTCCATGGGGGCGGATGTCCGGGGGGCCGGTACCGACGTCATCAAGATCCACGGGGTGGATGTGATGCACGGGGCCAACTACTCCATCATCCCGGACCAGATTGAGGCGGGAACCTATATGGCTGCCGCGGTGGCCACCGGCGGGGATATCCGGGTGGAGAACATCATCCCCAAGCATATGGAGCCCATCACCGCCCGGCTGCGTGCCGCCGGCGCGGAGATTGAGGAGGGGGACGACTGGCTGCGGATTGCCCGCACCGCCGGCCCTATCCAGCGGATCAACGTCAAGACCATGCCCCACCCCGGCTTCCCAACCGATATGCAGCCCCAGATGGCGGCGATGCTCACCATGGCCCGGGGGACCAGCATCATCACAGAGGGGGTTTGGGACAACCGGTTTAAGTATGTGGACGAGCTCAACCGCTTGGGGGCGCGGATTACGGTGGACGGCAAGGTGGCGGTCATCGAAGGGGTGGAGGAGCTCACCGGCGCGCCGGTGAAGGCCACCGACCTGCGGGGAGGCGCGGCGATGATCATCGCCGGGCTTGTGGCCCGGGGCAGCACCGAGATTGAGGACATCGTCTACATCGAACGGGGCTATGAGGACGTGGTGGAAAAGGTCACTGCCCTGGGCGGGGATATGAAGCGGGTTATCGTCCCGGAAGTAGAGTTATCCAAGGCACTATAAACGTAACGATATGGACCGCCCGGGGGATTCATCCGGGCGGTCCTTTTTGACGGAAACGGAGGAGCGGAGATGGCAGCGGATCGGTCGAAAGAGGAAAAGGAGCTGTTTGGCAGGGCCGCGGAGGAGGTGGCGGAAACCGGCCAGCTCTCCTTTCCCACCCGGCGGCGGCTCTGGCTTGCGCTGGGGGAGTGGGAGCAGCGGGAGGAGGACGACATGGAGGAGCAGCCCCGGAGCCTGGACGGCCCGCTGAAAAAGCGGGCGGAGCTGGCCCTGGCCTGCGCCAAAAAAGTGATGCCGGTTTGGAGGGCCTACGCCCCGGAGGACAAGGTCCCCCAGAAGCTGCTGAAGGCGGCGGCGGACTACCTGGCGGGCAAAATAACGGCGGAGAAGTACGGAACGGCTCTGTGGGGGACCGGCAGTTTGTTGGACCGGGCGGAGGAGGAGCCGTACAGCACCGCCCCGGCGGCGGCAATGGCGGCGTGGCAGGCGGCGCTGACCGCCTGGCTGGACGAGCCGCTGCTGGCCCGGCGGTACGCCGGCGCCACAGAGGACGAGCTGGACTACGACGACTGGGATGCCGCCTACCTGGCCTCTATGGCCTGGGCAGGGCGGGACGAGGAGGCCCAGCCGGGGGAGCGGGCGGTCCAGAGGATGCGGTTTTGGGCCTGGTATTTGGAGCAGCTGGCACCGCTTTTGGGGCGGGAGGGGTACCGGTTTCCCCCAAAAGCCATCCGGGCCTTTGCCGAAAAGCAGGCCCCCAAAAGGCCGGTGCCGGAGGAGGTTACGATGGAAAGCCTCTGCCAGTTTTTGGGGGCGGGGGATTACCTTTGCCACACCTTCCGGGGGGAGGGGCTGTTGGACAAGACGCCCTGCTGCATCGTCACCAGCCGGATGCGGGGGGACCACGCCGTCTGCCCCAAGACCAAGGAGGAGTGCCGGGAGCTGGAGTTCTACTATAGCGTGCTCCTCTACAGCGGCGCCCTGCCGGACGGGACGATGCTGGAGTGGGAGATGTGGGTGCCCCTCTTCCACTGCGACCAACACCCGGGGAATTCCCACGTCCCCCGGGCAGAGTACGGGAACGTCAAGGCGGACCTGAAAAGGTACCTGACAGGGGAGGGGCGGATGGAGGCCCTGGCGGCGGAGCTCCGCCGGCGAAGCTGCAACGTGCTTGTCATCGGGGAGGGGTACACCCGGCTAAACGGAGTGACGGAGCATCACCACAACATCCACATCCCGGCGGGGGTGGCGGGGATCCGGTGGCTGAGCCAAGAGGAGGAGACGCTGGAGATCGACCTGCGGGCCTTTGGGCCCCACTTGTATTTTCCGGATTGCACCTACCGGGAGCTGCTGCGGCTCTACCCGAAGAAGGTGGCGCTACAGGAGGACGGCAGCGGGCTGCTCACCTACAAGCGCCATTGGGTGCGGTGCTACACCGATGAGGCGGGGGAGCTGGTGCGGGTAGTGATGACCAGCCGCTTTTGCCTGGAGGTGGAGAAGTTTTGCCCTGATAACGAAAACCGGGACCGGTACAACCCAGGGAAGCGCATCGGCTGGGTAAAGGCGCTGATGGCGGCCTTTGGGGTGAGCACCGGGGAGGCCCGGGAGCTGCTGGAGGACCCGGAGCAGAGGTTCCGGGAGCGGTTCCAGGGGCTGACCCGGGTGGAGGCGGAGCGGCTCCAAACTGCGCTGCGGAGCCACGGGGTGAAGTGCCGGATTATGCCCTGGCGGCTGAACGCCCCGGGGGATACCCAGCTGCGGTAGAGCGTGCGCAAAAAACCAAAAGCCTGCCCCAAACAAAAGGCTCCCGGCGCACCGCCCTGTCAGGCGATGTGCCGGGAGCCTTGGAGGAGGCGCAGGGAAGGCCCGGGAGGCGGCGTTCTGCCCCCCCGGGCCTTCCCCTCAGTCCTCCTGGTTCAGCTTCATCTCGTAGTACCGTTCCTTGCTCATCAGCACCTGCCGGGGCTTGCTGCCCTCAAAGGGGCCCACAATGCCGCGCTGCTCCATCTCGTCCACCAGCCGCGCCGCCCGGGCATAGCCCACCTTAAGCCGCCGCTGTAGCAGCGACGTGGAGGCTAACCCAGCCTCCACCACCACCTCGATGGCGTCGGTGAGCAGGTCGTCCTCCCCCTCGTCCCCGCTGTCCCCGCCGGCAGAGCCGCCCCGGTCCCCCTTGCCGCCGCTGGCCGCTGCCTGACGGTCGATCTCCTGAATCACCGCCTCGTCGTAAGCCGGCTTTTCCCCCTCCTTGATGAAGGTGACAACACGCTCCACCTCCTGGTCGGTGACAAAGCAGCCCTGAATCCGCATGGGCTTTGGCGCCCCCACCGGGGCAAAGAGCATATCCCCCCGGCCCAGCAGCTTCTCCGCCCCGCCGCCGTCCAGGATGGTCCGGCTGTCCACCGCCGAAGAAACAGCAAAGGAAATCCGGCTGGGGATGTTGGCCTTGATAAGCCCGGTGATGACGTCCACGCTGGGCCGCTGGGTGGCAATCACCAGGTGCATCCCCGCCGCCCGGGCCATTTGGGCCAGGCGGCAGATGGAGTCCTCCACGTCCTTGGGGGAGGCCATCATCAGGTCCGCCAGCTCGTCGATGATGATCACCATCTGGGGCATGGGGGGCAGCTGGCCGTTCTCCTCCGCCAGGCGGTTGTAGCCCTTCAGGTCCCGCACGCCGGTTTCGGCAAAGGTCTTGTACCGCTTCAGCATCTCCGCCACCGCCCAGGCCAGGGCCCCGGCGGCCTTTTTGGGGTCGGTAACAACCGGCACCAGCAGGTGGGGGATGCCGTTGTAAACCCCCAGCTCCACCACCTTGGGGTCGATCATCAAAAACTTTACCTGGTCCGGCGAGGACTTGTACAGAAGGCTGATGATAATGGAGTTGATGCAGACCGACTTGCCGCTGCCGGTGGCCCCGGCGATAAGGACGTGGGGCATTTTGGCGATGTCCCCCACCGCCACCCCCCCGGTGATGTCCTTCCCCAGGGCGATGGTCAGGGGGCTGGCGGCGTTCTGGAAGGTGGGGGAATCCAGCATCTCCCGGATGCTCACCATGGCAACGATCTTGTTGGGGACCTCGATGCCGATGGCCGGCTTGCCCGGGATGGGGGCCTCGATCCGTACCCCGGTGGCCGAAAGGTTGAGGGCGATGTCGTCGGCAAGCCCCGTCACCTTGCTGATCTTTACCCCGGCGGCGGGCTGTAGCTCGTACCGCGTCACCGCCGGCCCCCGGGAAACATCGATGATCCGGGCCTGAACCCCAAAGCTCTTGAGGGTGTTCTCCAGCAGCTCGGCGTTGCTCCGCAGCTCCCGGGTGGTATCCACCTGGGACACCGCCGGGGGCTCCTCCAGGAGGTTCAGGGGCGGGAAGGAGTAGGGGACCTGCTCCTCCTCCCGGTGCTCCTCCATGGCCGGGGCCACCGTGTTATCCGGGTGGGGGCCCTGGCTGGGGGGGGCTGTGGGTACCGGGGCGGCGGGCTGCTCCGATTCCGCCTCCGGCGGCGCTGCCGGCGCGGGGGCAGGCTTGGGCAGGCGGGCCGCGGCTGCCGCGGCGGGCTCCGGCACGTCCCCGCCAAAGGCCAGGCGGCCGGCGGGTGTCTCCGGGATTTGGGCCATCTCGGTATCGCCGGATACCGCCCGGCTGATGATCTCCTCGATGGAAAGCTCCGCCTCCTCCTGGGCCGGCTGGGAAAGGGCTTCCCCGGTAAGGGCTTCGATGCGGTCGGCGGGCTTGTCCGCCTCCTTGGGGGGGGCGGGGCTCTGGCGGTCGTAGTCGTAGGCAGCCTGCCGGGGCAGCTCCGCCGTCTCCTCGGTGAGCCGCCCCCGCTCCTCCGGTGGCAGGGGCTCCGGCCGGATGGCGGTTTTTGGGGCCCTGCTGCCGTGCTGGGGCAGGGGCTCCCCCCCAATGGGGATGTTGATCTCGGCGGGCTTCTGCAAAAAGGAGGGCAGGGTAAAGAGGGGCTGGGGCTCCGGCTCCCGCTCCTCCCGGGCCGGCTTGGGCTGCCGGGCTTGCTTGGGCTCCCGCCGCCGGGCGGGGGGCTCCTCCCGGCTGGCCCGGCTCTCCACCGCCGAGGAGTAGGCCTCCTCAATCCGACGGGCCGGGGCGGTCATCCCCCGCATCAGCCCCACCAGCGTACCGCCGGAAAGGACCATCACAAAGATAAAGATCAGCAGCAGCAGGATGATAAGGGCCCCGGAGTAGCTGGTCATCTTCAGCAGCGGCACCCCGAAGATCAGGGACAGCACGCCCCCCCCCTCCAGCGTTTTGCCCCCCTCGTACAGGGCCGTTACCAGCTCCAGAAAATTGCCCTCCGGATAGCCCTTTTGCGCCACCTGTAGGATGCCGGAAAAAAGCAGCACCAGCACCGAGGCGGCGGTGGTCTTGGCCGCTACCGGGTAGCCGGTCTGGTCGGTGGCGATCATCACCGCGGTGGCGATCACCACCGGCCCCACAAAGTAGGAGCACCAGCTAAGGCACCCCCGCAGAAAGCCGTGGACCGCCTGCCAGACGTTTTCCCCCTTGATAAGGGCAAGGCAGAACAGCAGGATACCCAGGGCAAAGAGCACCACCGCCCATAGCTGGTTGCGGGCCTGCTGCTCCTTTTTGGTGGGCTTTTTTTTGCGGCTCCCCCGGCTGGCGGAGCTGCTTTTTTTTGTGGTGGAAGACGATTTTTTGGTTGCCATATGTACATCCTTTGCTTGTGTATTTCGGTTCTGCCGCCGGGCTATTCCTTTGCGGCAGGGGGATCCGGTTCTTCTTCCTCAAAAAGCCGGCCCAGCCATTTGGTGTCATCCACCAGGCAAAAGCCGGAGACCGTTTTGTCGTTGTAATCCACGATCATCCGGAGGTAACGGGGGGCGCCGTCCTCGGGGGGCAGTTGGTAAAAGTACCAGATCCGCTCGGCGCAGGGCTCCCCGAACCGGGCCACAAACTCATCGTAGGTCTTCTCCCCGGTGGAGAGGAACGCCTCCACCTCGCCCAGGTCCAGGGGGGCCTCCGGCGGGGTGTACTTGTAGGCGTCCCCCCGGATGGCCCGGACCTCACAATCCAGCGTCCGCTCTGCGTAGACAGCAAGGCCATCCTCGGCGGGAATCTCCCAGTCGTCATAGCAAACGCCGCAGTATTCCTCCGCCGTAAAGAAGCGGATGCTCTTAACCCCCACCTTCTCCGGGTCGCTGTTCTGGTACATCAGGGTGAACCAGCACCAGTAGTCCTCCCCGCCGCAGGTGGCGTAGACGGTGCAGGCTGTGGTGTTGTAATAGCTGCCGCCGCTGCGCTGCTTGGCCCCGCCGTCGTATTCCAAGTCGTACCGCTCGGTGG
>JAAWGY010000105.1 GCA_022795575.1 Angelakisella sp.
AGCGACCAGGGCTGCGCCCTGGACCCGACGGCCAAAGGCGTCAGTCGCTTGGGGAGCGCTCCCCTAACGCCGCCTGGACCGCTTGGGCCCGGTTCTTCTACATGGGTGACAGCCTCAATCTCAACGTGTGGTTGCTCGATGCTTGGTTGGGCGGCTGGCCCTGCTGGGGGGCAGGCTCCAGTGGCTTTGCGGGGGGAGCGTAATGGCCCGCTCCCTCCTTCCGGTTGGCCTGACAAGGTGCCTCCGGCGGATCCAATTCCCTGCGGGGGGATTCCCTCCCTTCAGTCGGGTGGAGCCTCCGGCGGATCCAATTCCCTGCGGGGGGTTCCCTCCCTACGGTCGGGTGGAGCCTCCGGCGGATTTGATTCCCTGCGGGGGGAGAATCCCTCCGGCCTTTGGCGGGGCCCTGGACCTGCGGCCGGGTAGCCCCGGCGGGCACAAACCTGGGGGACAGGCGGCTTTGTTTCCCGGCAGACGGGCCTAAAAAGCCTCCCCCTTTTTCCGCTCCCCGGCAAGAACAATCACCGTGCTAACCACATCCACCACCGGGATAAGCTGCAACAGGTAATGCACCTTGCCCGGCACCGGCTCCGGCTGGCGGCGGAGCAGGCGCAGACAGCAGATCCCAACACAGCCGGTCTGGAAAATCAGCAGACAGGTGATACCGATGGGAATCGGCAGCAGCAGCGCAAAAATACCCCGGGAAGCCGCTACAAACAGGAACCAAACAAGGAAGCTATACAAAAAGTTGAGGACAAAGAAGGGAATAGTCCCCAGCTTCAGCAGCCGCCAGCCCCGGCAAAGCAGCTGGAGCTGTCCCTTTCTGCCAGCGGAAACAGCCGCCGCTACACAGATCCAGCCGGTAACATGGACCGCGGCAATCACAAAAAAGTAGAAGGCCAACAGAGCGTCGATAAATCCATGTCCCATGAATTCATATTTCCCGGCAAGGAGGATGCTCGCCGGCACGGCAACACTGAGAATCAGGTGCAGGTACATCCCCGCCAAAAAGAGCCACGCGCTTATCATCATTCGCCCTCCAGTCCAACACCCAAATTACTTACCCACAGCGCCATAGAAACGGACCTTCTCTTGCCCCGCAGACATTGGGACCGATGGAAAAGCGCCGCGCCGGAGGACCCGGACCACGCTACAGCTACATCTGCTGGGCGGAAAAAAGCCGCCAGCCGCCGTCATCCCCCTTATACAGGCTGTACCGCAGGGAGGCAGTGGGAAGGGTGCACAGGATGTCGCCGTAAAAGGTCACATCCACCTCGGCCCGGGTGCCGATGATGCGGACGGGGTGGATGAGGAGATGGGGCTGGTTGGGCCCCCGGCCCCAAAGAAGATACCGGTCCTGCTCCTTGGAGTAGAAGGAGGTGCCCCTGCCGTCAAAGCCGGTGATGCCAAAGGTCCGCTCCACCGCGTCGTTAAACTCTTCCGGGGCAAAGAGCTGCCCCCCGTCCGCCGCCTCCGCAAAGAGGAGGGAGAATTCCGCCAACGTTTCCGCCGGGAGCTCCCAGGGGGTGGCAAAGGTCTGCCAGCCGGCCATGCTGATAAAGATTTCTACCTGGCTGGCCACCCGGTCCACCTCGGTTTCGGGGAGGGAGTAATCCCGCCAGTTGTGGTACCGCTCCGATGTGGGACGGAAGTAAACCGGGATCACCTCATCGGTGTGGTACATAAAGTCGTCGCTGGTGACAACCAGGCGGTACTCCTGCTCCCCCTCCGGGAAGACGCCGCCCCCTGTCTCTACTGTCACCATCACCCGGTAATCCCCCCGGCTGTCCCGCTCCTCCACCGTTTCGGTGATGTCCGCCTTGGTGATCCGCACCTTGTCCCAGGCGCCGGGCCGTGTGCCCCAGGCTTCGGTCATCCGGTTGATCTCGACGATATCCCCCTCCACCAGCGCCGCCAAAAAGGCCGAGGCCACCTGCCGGGCGGCGTCCTCCGGCACCACCGAATCGATGTCCGAGCCCTCCCGCAGCAGCTTACGCTCCGCCTCCCAGCGGGGGCCCGCCAGCCGCCAGCCGGCGGAGGTCTTTTCCATGGTCAGCTTGGTTTCGTAAAGGGAGCCGTCCAGCCTTGTCTCCTCAAAAAGGAAGGTGATGGCCCCCTCGTCCCGGCGCTCCATCCGGATGCTGCCTTCCCGGACCTCGTACACCACCGCCAGCAGGTTGGGGGTGTCGGAGCGCCACAGCTTTCCGTCCTTTTCCACAACGAGGGGGTTGCCGTTGGGATCCTGGGTTTTCAGGATGGCGCTGCGGGTTTCCTCCTGGGCGTAGGTGTCCTCCAGCCGCTCCTTGAGCTGGGACATGGTGCTGTAGGGCGCGGTGACGGCGCTGTAGCCTTGGCCGTCAAGCTCCTGCCGGAGGCCGGCGTCCACCTTCATCCCGTCCGAGAAAAAGAGGTAGTGCACCTCGTAATCCGCCGCCAACAGCTCCTCAAAGGTATCGGTCAGGGCTTGGTCGGTTTCCGCAGCCGGACCGCCGCAGCCGGACAGCGACGCTGTCCAGAGGCAGAGGGACAGAAGGACAGCAAGCAGTTTATTGGTCATGGTGGGCGTCATCCTTTCCGGGACCGGCAGAGACACTGGCCGGTCCGATGTTTTGCTCCCCAGTGAGGCAATCTTTATCTGTAATTATAACACAGATGCCGCGGAATTCAATGAAATATTCAACAAAGACAGGACCTGCGCCGGTAAGCGCAGGTCCTGTCTTTGTTGCGATGTTGCAGATGCCGTTATTTACCAAACATCAGCAGCAGGAAGCCAGCCGCCACAGCGGAGCCGATCACGCCGGCCACGTTGGGGCCCATGGCGTGCATCAGCAGGAAGTTGGTGGGGTTGGCCTTGCGGCCCTCCGCCTGGGCAACACGGGCCGCCATGGGCACCGCGGATACGCCGGCAGAGCCGATGAGGGGGTTGATCTTGCCCCCGGTGATCTTGCAAAGGAGCTTGCCCAGCAGCACGCCGCCGGCGGTGGAGAAGCAGAAGGCGGTGAGGCCCAGGGCGATGATCCCCAGGGTTTGGGGCCGCAGGAACACCAGGCCGTCGGCGGTGGCGCCTACGGTGGTGCCCAGCATGATGGTTACGATGTTGCAGAGGGCGTTCTGGGCGGTGTCAGAGAGACGCTCCACACAGCCGGCCTCCCGGAAGAGGTTGCCCAGCATCAGCATACCGATAAGGGGGGCGACGGAGGGCAGCAGCAGCACGCAGAAGACGGTGACAACGATGGGGAAGATGATCTTTTCCACCTTGGACACCTGCCGCAGCTGGTCCATCTTGATCTTCCGCTCCTTCTCGGTGGTCAGCGCCCGCATGATGGGGGGCTGGATCAGGGGGATAAGGGCCATGTAGGAGTAGGCGGCCACCGCAATGGGGGCCAGCAGCTCCGGGGCCAGCCGGTTGGCCAGGAAGATGGCGGTGGGGCCGTCGGCGCCGCCGATGATGCCGATGGCGGCCGCCTGGGCGGCGGTGAACATGGGCTCGCCGTTAATGGTGATGACGGTACCCAGGAAGTTGGCAAAGGTAAAGGCCACATAGATACCAAACTGCGCAGCCGCGCCCAGCAGCAGGCTGATGGGGTTGGCAATCAGGGGGCCAAAGTCGGTCATGGCGCCCACGCCCATAAAGATGAGGCAGGGGAAGAGGCTGGACTTAACCCCCATGTAGATGATCCGCAGCACGCCGGAGTTGTACCAGGCCAGGCCGGCCTCGGTGGCGTCGTACATCAGCCCCGCCAGGGGGAGGTTGGCCAGCAGCATCCCAAAGGCGATGGGCAGCAGCAGCAGCGGCTCGAAGCCCTTTTTGATGGCCATGTACAGCAGGACAAAGGAGATGAGGATCATAACCCCCTGCTGCCAGGTCATCGCAGCAAAGCCAGACTGTGCAAAGGTCTGTGCGATGATCTCAAAAAAATTCATATTCTCTTACCTCCTCGGGCGCTTAACCCAGGACAGCAAGAACATCGTCGGTATTTACAGAGCTGCCCTTGGAAACCAGGATCTGCTTGACGGTGCCGTCCTCGGGGGCGACGATGTCGTTCTCCATCTTCATGGCCTCCAGCACCAGGATAACGTCGCCGGCCTTAACGGCGGTGCCCGCGGCAGCCTTGACGCTGAGCACGGTGCCGGGCATGGGGGCAGTTACCTTGGTGCCGGCGGCGGGAGCAGCAGCCGGAGCGGGGGCCGGGGCAGGAGCGGGAGCAGCGGCCGGGGCCGGGGCAGCTACAGGGGCGGGAGCCGCCGCGGGAGCGGGGGCAGCGGCCACAGGGGCGATGGTGGTGCTGACGATCTCGGCCTGGGTCTCGGTGACGTCGACCTCATAGTTCTTCCCGTTCAGTGTCACAACGTATTTCATGGTAATACTCCTCCTCAATCAACTTTTTTAATGGAATTGAAGCTCAGGCGGCTCAGGGGCACGCCGGATTCCTTGCTGACGATGGCCATCACCGCGGCGGCGGTCTGGTCGTCCAGGCCCTCCAGCACCACGGGGGCGCCCTTGATGGAATGGAAATTCAGGTGGTTCAGGGGGATCTCGGTGCGGGCGCTGACGATGGCCATCACCATGGCGGCGGTAGCCTCGTCCACGTTTTCCAGCACCAGCCCGGCGGGCCGGACAGGGGCGGCGGGAGCAACGGGGGCAGGGGCCGGAGCCGCCGCCGGAACCGGCGCGGCAGGGGCCGGGGCGGCTGCTGCGGCGGCGGTCTTGCTGCCGCCGGCTACCGAGGTCAGGACCTTGGATAGGATGATAATCATCACCGCCAGGATCGCCAGCTCCAGCAGCACCACGCACATCCCGATGGCCGAAAGGAGCAGCGACTCCCCGAAGGACAGGAGCAGTTTATCAGAAAGCATCTGTGTCCCTCCTTAGTTGTAAATTCTCTTGATGGTGTAGCTGTAGGTGCTCTTTTCCCGGGCGTCCCGCTTGTCAAAGAAGGCCTCCGCCTGGGCGGGGAAGGCGATGTAGGAAAGGATGTCCTCCTCGCTGCGGGCCTTGTCGCCGATCTCCGCCTTGGCGGCCTCAAAGCCGGGGGCCAGGGTATCGGCAAAGCGGCCGGTAAAGACAGGCTCGTCGCCCAGGATCTGGCGGCGGACCTCCTCGTTGATCTTGCCGGGGGCCTGGCCGTACTCGCCCCGCAGGTAGCTCTTGATCTCCTTGGAGACGCTCTTGTACCGGGCGCCCGCCAGGACGTTGGCGGTGGCCTGCACGCCCACCATCTGGCTCATGGGGGTAACAAGGGGCGGGTAGCCCAGGTCCTCCCGGACACGGGGAGTCTCGGCCAGCACCTCGGGGAGCTTATCCAGCTTGTTTTGGGCGGTGAGCTGGGCCACCAGGTTGGAGAGCATCCCGCCGGGGACCTGGTAGATGAGGGCCTTGCTGTCGGTGGTCATAACCACCGGGTTCAGCTGGCCGCTCTTCAGGTACTCGGCCTGGATGGGCTTAAAGAAGTCGTTGATGGTCTTCAGGACCTTCTCGTCCACGTCCACCTCAAAGCCGGCGGACTTCATCATGTAGACCAGGGTCTCGGTGGGGGGTTGGCTGGTGCCGCCGGAGAAGCTGGAGATGGCGGTGTCCAGGACATCCGCCCCGGCCTCTGCCGATTTCATCAGGGTGGCGATGCCAAGGCCGGTGGTGCAGTGGGTGTGTACCACGATGGGGAGCTTTACCTCCTCCTTCATGGCCTTTACCAGGTCGTAGGCCTCGGTGGGGCCCATGATGCCGGCCATGTCCTTAAGGGTGATGGACTGGACGCCCAGGTCCCGCATCTGCTTGCCCACCTTGACGTAGCTTTCCAGGTTGTGGATGGGGCTGATGGTGTAGCAGATGGCGCCGGAGGCGATGGCCCCCCGCTTGATGGTCTCATCCACCGCTACCTCGATGTTCCGCACATCGTTAAGGGCGTCGAAGATGCGGATGATGTCCATCCCGTTTTCCACCGACTTGGCGACGAATTTGCGGACCACATCGTCGGGGTAGTGCTTGTAGCCCAAGAGGTTCTGGCCCCGGAGCAGCATTTGCAGCTTGGTGTTGGGGCAGGCGGCGCGGATTTTCCGCAGGCGCTCCCAGGGATCCTCATCCAGGTACCGCAGGCAGGAATCGAAGGTCGCCCCGCCCCAGCACTCCAGGGAGTAGTACCCGGCCTTGTCAAGCTCCGCGAGGATGGGCTCGAACTTCGCGAAGGGCAGGCGGGTGGCGATGAGGGATTGGTTTGCGTCCCGGAGGACAGTTTCGGTGAATCCAATTTTCATACATACACCTCCATATATTAGTTGCCAGGATTTAGGAAATCCAAATTTCACCCACTATATCTTAACAAAAAGGAAACAGCTTTTCAAGGATTTTCTTCCGCTCTGGCAGGGGATGCCCGTATTTTTGGAGGCTTTTGGAACTTCCGGTCCGGTTTGGGGAGGTTTTTTGTCAATTTTTTGACAGGTTGCGGCTCCTTCCCCGGATTGTTGCGTCAGGTTGCGGCAATGTCACCCAAAGGTGCTGGCCAGCCGGGGGCGGAATGGGTTACAATAGGGGCACCAAACATACAGGAGGTATCACGCAATGACCTTTGGAGAAAAGCTTTTGACCCTGCGCAAGCAGTCCGGCCTCTCCCAGGAGCAGCTGGCGGAAAAGCTCTCGGTGAGCCGTCAGGCGGTCTCCCGGTGGGAGAACGAGGGCATCCTGCCCGACTGCGGCAACCTGCTGGAGCTGAGCCGGCTTTTTGGGGTAAGCACCGACTACCTGCTCAACGACGGCTACCAGAGCGACGGGGACCTCCCCGCCGTCCGCAGCACCCGGGAGCGGCTGGAGGCGGAGCGGGAGCGCCAGGGGGTTCTGCTGCTGCTGGCGGGGCTCCACGCGGTTTTTCTGCTGCTGGCCATGGGGGCCTGGACCGCCTGGCAAAGCAGCTTCCCGGTGGTCCTCTGTGCCGCCGCCAGCCTGGGGGACATCCTTTTTGTGGAGGCCTACCTCCGCGGCGGCTGCGTCCCTGCCGGGGAGGTTCCCGGCCTCCGCCGGCGCTACTACCGGCTGGGGGTGTGGTTCTTTGCCTGGTTCCCGGCGGGGTGGCTTTGGCAGTGGGCGCTGCGCTGCTGGCCCCGGCCGGTGAACGGCCTGACGGCAGCGGCTGCCAGTGCCGCCGTCTGTCTTGCGGTCTGCTGCGGGGTGTGGTGGCTGCTGCGGCCAAGGGAGTGACCGGGGCCGGACCCGGCCCGGACCCGGCAGAGGCCCTTCCCCCGGCAGACTTTGCCGGGACAGGGGAGGCTTGTGGTTTGTTCCATTTCCCTTTATAATAATAGGAGCAAGGGATTCCCGCCGCCCGGGAAAGGGTGTTCATGCCAAAACCCAAGGATACCGGCAGGGCGATATCCCCCTTGACTGCGTCAGGCGGTTCTACAGCTTTAGAACCTGTATTCATAACCGGATGATGCAGGCAGGACAAGGGATTTTCCCGCCCTGCAAGGCAAAAAACCGCAGCAATACTTGGTGTATTGCAAG
>JAAWGY010000106.1 GCA_022795575.1 Angelakisella sp.
CGCGGCGGGCTGTTTTGGGGAGAAAGCGGCTACCCCTAACCCCGGCCGCGGTTTGCGCTTCCCCGTCAGGCGGCTACCAACCCGCAATAGCCCCCATCCCCATCAAAACGCAACTGCCCAAAACCGCGGCCTAACGGCCTACAACAAAACGGCAGGGCCTGTGCCCAAAACACAAGCCCTGCCGTTGTAATAGTCGTCCTGGGGAGTTTCGCTCCTGCGGGAGCGACCAGGGCCTGCGCGGCCCTGGACCTGCGGCCGGGAAGCCCCGGCGGGCTCAACCTGTGGGACAGGCTGCTTCGTGTAATCAAAAAGCCACCTTCAATAGCAGCGCCACCGCGCAAAGCATCATCGCGCAAGGCACATACACATACCGCCCCAAGCTGTACCAAAGCTCCCCCGGCGCCCTCCGCGCCCCCCGGGATACCTCATCCATCAAATCCTCCTGCGGCATCACCCAAAACCAGGATACCGCCCCCAACGTCGCCCCAATCGGAATGATGTAAATCGAAACGATGTCCATCCAAGGCCCCCACCGAAAGATAGGCTCCATATGCACCCCTACCCCCAGGCAGATAACACAAAGCAGCACCAACACCCCGCCCCGAGCCAGCCGTGGAAAACGATGGAGCAGCGATTCCCCCACCGCCTCAAACATATTTTGCAGCGAGCTTACCCCCGCAAAAACCATTGCCAGATAAAGGATCACCGCAAAAATCCGCCCAAAAGGAATGTCCTGCAAAATCCGGGGCAGCGTCACAAACAGCAGCGACGGCCCCGCCCCAACATCCAGCCCGTAGGCAAAGCAGGCCGGAATAATGACCAACGCAGCAACCAAAGCAGCAATGGTGTCAAATAGTGCCGTTTGCCGCGCCAGTGCGGCAACATCCATCTCCCGGTCCAGGTAAGCCCCGTAAACAATCATCCCGCTGCCGGTGATGGAAAGGGAAAAGAAGGCCTGCCCCATCGCCCAAATCCAAACCATGGGGTCCAGCAGTTCCCCCCACCGGAAGGAGAACATATACCGGTATCCAGCCGCCGCCCCCGGTAAAAACGCTACCCGAACCGCCAAAATCAGGAAGATGATGAAAAAGACAGGCATCATGACCTGGTTGCTCTTTTCAATGCTCCTGGCCCCGAACAGCAGCGTCAGCAGCGTTCCCACCACAACGATGATGTGGAAGGGTACCACCGAGTAGTCGGCCAGCGAAAAGGCGTCAAACCAGGCGGAGGGATCCGCCGTCATCAGGCTCCCGTCCAGCGCCCCGGCCAGCGCCTTCAGCACATACGAGATGATGGCGGCGTACCCAATGGCAATGCACATCGAGCCCGCCAGCGGAAGCCAGCCAACCACCCGTCCCGCCGTCTCCGCCCCCGCCCCCCGGCTGCGCCAGGCCATCCGGTAGGCGCCCAGGGTGCCGGTGCGGGCCCGCCGCCCCACCGCGTATTCCGCCGAAAGCCCAACCGTGCTGAACAGAGCCACAAAGATTAGGTAGGCGGCCAAAAATGCCCCGCCGCCGTTGCTCCCCATCTTGGCGGGAAAGCCCCATACATTGGCCATCCCCACCGCGGAGCCCACAGCAGAGAGGACAAAGCCCCAGCTGCTGGTAAACTGCCCCTTTTTCCGGTTTGTACTCATAGGTGGTAGCTCCTCCTAAATGTAGTGTATTGATTTGAAGCGTCAAAGTGCAGCTACTATTATACCGGGATATCCGCAGGGAGTCAACGGTGGTCTGCTGTTCTAAGAGCCTGTTCAGGATCTCCCGGTGCGCCGAATGGACGGAAAAGGCCCGTTCATTCGGCGCACCGGGAGAGCTTGGATAGCCTCTAACGGTTGGCTTTTTGACAAAATCCCCCATCCGCTGCTACCGGCGGATGGGGGATCTTTCGGTTTTCAGTACGGGAGGCTGTACCTCTCCACCCGCCAGCCTGACGGGGTCTCTTGCAGAACGATTTCGCTGTACCGCATGGAAAAGGGCTCCGGGCTTTCCTCCCCGAGCTCTTCCGGGGCGCAGTAGAAGGAGTACCGGGAAAGGTGGATGAAATGATCGTACTGGGCGCTTAGGGCGTAGCGGTCCCCGGGCAGGTAATAGAGGTTGGTGCCCCGGGCGCCGTCCCGGAAGTACAGCTTGCGCTCGTTGCCCCACCCGGCAAAGGTGCCGCCGTCCGCGCTTCGGTTCAGCTCATCAAAAAGCCCGGCGGTAAAAACCGAGAGCATATCCTGGTAGAAGTCCTCCCAGCCCTGGTATAGCTTCCCTTGGTAGAGGGTGTAGTGATACCCGCCAATTTCCTGGGTAAGGGTAGGGTCAAAGCCGGAAAGGTCGTCTCCGGGGAAGTGGGAGGCGTCCACCTGGAAGGTCTGTGTCAGCCCCTCCGCCCGCTCCAGCAGCGCCCACTGCTCCGGGGTGAGGAAGTCCCCCTCCCCAAAGAGGCATCCCGCCAGGGCGTAGGCGGTGGGGCGGCAGTCCCAGCCGGTGTATTTCCAGCTGCCCTCCGGCCCCAGGGTGACGTAGAGGCGTCCCCCGGCGGGCTGGGAATATTCGTAGTGCAGCTCCAGGTCGATGGTCAGGGCATCCCCATCCCTAACATAGGTGTAGGTGATCTCCGGGCGCTCCCCCACGCCGCCGCCACCGCCGGCCCAGTAGCCACTTAGCGCCGGGTCGTAATAATCGCTGTCCCGCAGGCGCTCGGTGGAAACCCCAAAATACCGCTGCACCCGTTCCTCAAAAAGCTCCTGGGGAAAGAACCAGCCGCTCCCCTCCCCCAGCTCCGGATGGGTGTAGTGCTCCAGCTTATATTCATAGTCTTCATCAAAGGTGGTGGACAAAAACCACCCCCAGTAATCCGCGGTGGAAAGCTCCTCCGGATGGCTCCAGCTGGTGCCCATATTGAGCAGGCTCACCATCTTGGCCACCAGGCGGACAGAGCCGTCCTTGGGGGTGGATTCCTCCGCCCCGTAGGTCATGACGATCTCCCGCACCAGCGCCTCCTCCGACTGAGACGGCTCCGGTGCTGGCTCCTGCTCCTGCGGCGGGGGCTGGGTGGACAAGGAGGAGGGGGACTTTGGGGCCTCGGAGGAGGGCCGGGCCCGGGAATTTTCCCCACAGGCCGTCAAAAGCAGCAGGGCGGTGGATAGAAAAAGACACAGTGTTTTTTTCATAGGATGGCCTCCCAATCACTTTATTTTGGTTCCTTACAAGGGATATAACGACGGAGAAGGGGGAAATATTGCATCTGGTTGGAAATAAAAGGGAGCGTGAGCGAAAAGCCCCGCAAACAAAAAAATTTTGTGGTCTGATTCCCGTGGCAGGCTTTGCGGCAAGCCTGGCATCATGTCCTCTTTTATGGTACAATGATGCCATTCCACACCTTCACGCCAAAAGCCTGTCACAGCTGCCCACAAAAAACACCACAGGGAGGCCACCGTGATGAACCACTTCGCCATCTACCCCTTCCCCTTCGGCCAGCTCAAAATCGGGTACGAAAATAACGCGGTAACACTCCTCCGGAAAACCGAGGCCCCCGCCTCCCCGGCCAACCGTACCAGCCTCACCGACCTTGCCTACCGGCAGGTTATGGAGTACCTGTCCGGCCAGCGCAGAAGCTTCGATTTCCCCTACCGGCTAACCGGTACCGACTTCCAGCAGCGTGTATGGCAGGCGCTGTGCAGAATCCCCTATGGGCAAACCGCTACCTATAAAGAGATCGCCGCCGCTGTGGGCAACCCCAACGCCTGCCGGGCCGTAGGGATGGCCAACAACCGGAACCCCATCACTATGGTGGTCCCCTGCCACCGGGTCATTGGAGCGAGCGGTAAGCTGGTAGGCTACGCCGGCGGCCTGGAAATGAAGCAGGCGCTGCTCAGCCTGGAGCGCCGCGCCGCCGGAACAGATCCCCCCAAGCGATAGCCCCCTGTGCCAAAAAAAGCGGGCAGCACCACCCGTCAGCCCCTTACCGCCCAAGCCCGTGTGCCGCCCCGTTATTCCTTCCTTAGCGCCTGTTCAGCATCTCCCTGCACGCCGCTTTGGTAGGGCTTATCCCGCCCTGCGGCGTAAAAATCCCTGTCAATTCGGCGCACCAGGAGATGCTGAACAGGCGCTTAGCAGGAACGCCGTAAGTTCCTCCACCGTGTCCAGCTGAACCGTGCAGCCGGAGGGCTCCGCTTCCCGGCCGGGATGGTGGGAAAACCCGAAGCCATAGTAGACCGCGGCAAAATCCACACCGCTCTCCCGGGCGCCGGTAAGGTCAAGGTTGCTGTCCCCCACCAGTACCACCTGCCGGGGATCCTCCACCCCCAGCTGTGCCATCGCCGCCCGGACAACGTCCGCCTTGGTGGCGATCCCCGCCGCCGGGTCCCGGCCCTGTACCCAGTCCAGCCTTTGGGCAAAGCCAAACCGCTTGGCCAGCTCCCGGGCGCCGGGCTGGCGCTTCATGGTGGCCAGGGAGGTCCGAACCCCCGCCCCGCGCAGCGCCTCCAGCAGGGGGAAGATGCCGGGGTAAACCCGCCCCATAAACATCCGCTCCTCGTAAAGGGCGCGGTAGAAGGCGATGACCTCCTTCAGCCGCGCCTCGTCCTCCCAGCGGAACCACCTGCCAAAGGTCTGCTCCGGGGGCGGGCCGATGAACCAGGAGAGGGGGATGCCCTCCGGCAGGGTGAGCCCGTACCGCTGGATGGTAATCCGGGCGGCCTCCCCGATGGCCTCGTAGCTGTCTAAAAGGGTGCCGTCCATATCAAAAAGCACGGTGCGGTAGCGGCAAGACAAGGTTCATCCATCCTTTCTGTCGGGGGCTATTGCTGCATCGCAAGAAATGCCAGGATCTGCTCCCGGTCCTTTACGGCGGCGGTGGAGCCGGTGGCGGTGACGCAGACCGCCGCCGCGGCGGTCCCAAACCGGCAGCACTGGTAAAAATCCTCCCCGTGGAGCAGGGCGCTGATAAACCCGGCCGCAAAGTTATCCCCCGCCCCGGTAGAATCCAGCGCCTTAACCGGGAAGGCGGGCAGGGTAAAGCAATCCTCCCGGCTGCGGCAGAGGCATCCGGCAGGGCCGGTTTTAATCACCACATGGCCCACCCCCATCTCCAGCAGCGCCGCCGCCATATCCGGGTAGCTGTCCCGGCCGGTGTAGTAGGCGGCCTCGTTTTCGTTGGGGAAGATGTAGTCGATGTAAGGCAGGGCCTCCCGAACATCGGCGAGGGTAAGCTGCCGGAAGGAGGGCATCTTGGTATCGGCGCAGATGATGGCGCCCTGGTCCTTTGCCTGGCGCACCAGGGCCAGCAGACGCTGGGGATCGTCCAGGGGGGCCCGGAAGAGGCTGGCCAGCGAGAGCACCCGGTAGCCGGAAAGTCCGCTTAGGGCGGGGGAAAAGAAGGGCAGCTTGGCGGCGGGGGAGCTGATGGACTGCCGCTCCCCGCCCG
Organism: Angelakisella sp.; assembly: GCA_022795575.1. Lineage (GTDB taxonomy): Bacteria > Bacillota > Clostridia > Oscillospirales > Ruminococcaceae > Angelakisella. The sequence continues at coordinate 5,413 of JAAWGY010000106.1, forward strand.
GCTCCACCAGCAGGTTGGCAACCGGGGTGGCCCCCTCCGGGGAACGGACGACGCCGCCGGTGGAAAGGCCGTTTGCCTCCATCGCCGAAAGGATCAGGTCCCCCGCGGTATCGCCGCCGATTCCGCAGATCAGGTGGACCGGGTGCCCCAGCCGGGTGAGGATCACCGACTCGTTAAAAGCATCGCCCCCCACGCTGAGGGAGATTGCCTGGGCCCGGTAGACATTCTTTTGGACAGGGGTACGGTCCCAGCCCAGGGTGATGCAGTCGACGATGGCTTGTCCCAGGCAGACAACTTGGGGTTGTTGGATCACGGAAAAGCGCCTCCTTCTTTTCGCCCGTTTTTGGGCATAAGCATTCGCAAAATTTGCCCGCCAAGCTGCGTGTTTCGGTCGTTGGTACAGCTTCTGCTACTATCATAAGCTTAGGTGATGGCAGTGTCAAGGCTTTCTTGGATGTCTTCACCTGCGGTTTTGGCCCCTTAGAGCCTATTCAAGATCTCCCGGTGCGCCGAATTGGCGGGGATTTTTTTGCCCCGCAAGGCAAAAAACCGTAGGAATACTTGCTGTATTGCAAGGTTTTTTAACGCAGCGGGGCGAAAAAAGACCTGCCAAGGCGGCGTGCAGGGAGATTTTGAATAGGCTCTTATGACACACGGCATTTACAAGCGTCCCAAAATTCGGTACAATAGGTAGCGTAGCCATCATTAAAAAGGAGGAATCACCATGACACCTGCAAAAGTCTACTATACCGACCTCCATGCCCAGCTGGGGACCAGCCTGCTGCAAAAGCTGGAGCGTCTCATCCGCGCGGCGGGGATCGACGGGATCGACTTTGAGGGCAGATTTACCGCCCTTAAGCTCCATTTTGGGGAGGAGGGCAACTTGGCTTATCTGCGCCCCAACTATGTCAAGGTGGTAGCGGATGTGGTGAAGGAGCTGGGCGGCGTTCCCTTCCTTACCGACTGCAACACCCTTTACGTTGGCAGCCGCAAAAACGCCGTGGACCACCTGAATGTGGCGATGCTCCACGGGTTCGGGCCCATGACCACCGGCTGTCAGGTTATCATTGCCGACGGGCTGAAGGGGACGGACGAGGCGGTGGTTCCGGTGCCGGCGGGGGAGTATGTCCGGGAGGCCAAGATTGGCCGGGCCATTGCGGACGCGGACATCATCGTTACGGTGAACCACTTTAAGGGGCATGAATCCGCCGGCTTTGGCGGCGCGCTGAAAAACCTGGGGATGGGGTGCGGGAGCCGGGCCGGCAAGATGGAGCAGCACGCCAGCGGCAAGCCCCATGTTGAGGAGGGGCTTTGCCGGGGGTGCCAGGTTTGCGCCCGGCAGTGCGCCCACGGGGCCATCTCCTTTGGGGCGGGGGGCAAGGCTGCCATTGACCACGGGAGGTGTGTTGGCTGCGGCCGATGCCTGGGGGCCTGCAACTTTGACGCCATCCAGCCGCCGGACAGCCACAGCAACCAGCTGCTGAACAAGAAGATTGCGGAGTATGCCTGGGCGGCGGTGGAGGGGAAGCCTCATTTCCACATCAGCCTGGTGATTGATGTATCGCCTTACTGCGACTGTCACGGGGAGAACGATATTCCCCTGGTACCGGATGTTGGGTTTTTTGCCTCCTTTGATCCGGTGGCGCTGGACCAGGCTTGTGCGGATGCTTGTAACCGGATGCCGCCGATGCCGGGGAGCGTTATTGAGGGCAGTGATCCTTGCTGTGACCGTTTTGCCTCGGCTTTTCCGGATACTGACTGGGAGGTAGCGCTGGAGCACGCCGAGAAGCTGAAGCTGGGCAGCAGGAAATATGAGCTTGTGACGGTAAAGTAGCGGGAGAGGGGAGGGCGGCGGGACTTTCCAGCCGAAGAGCCTGCCCGCAACCATGCCCGCAGGGCGCTAAAAGTTTCGGTCAAGCCTTTTCAAAGGCTTGCAGGTCCAGGGCAGAGCCCTGGTCGCCCGCCGCAGCGGGCGAAACTCCCCAGGACGGCTATCACAACGGCAGGGCTTGTGTTTTTGGCACAGGCCCTGCCGTTTTGTTGTAGGCCGTTAGGCCGCGGTTTTGGGCAG
>JAAWGY010000107.1 GCA_022795575.1 Angelakisella sp.
CCAGGGCGCAGCCCTGGTCGCTCTTTGGTTACTTTCTGGCGAACCAGAAAGTGACCCCCCGCCGGGCAGGCGGTCAAGGAATATACTTCTTCAGTTACGTACTGCCCAAGAAAGGCCACCAAACCACACCCATACAAAGACAGAAGACACCGTGCGCAAAAGGACAGCTAAGCTGCGAACGGACAGGCTTTAAGGCCGGTGGTCCCAAAATGCGCCCGCCTCCAGCGCCTTTGGCGCGCGGCGGGCTGTTTTGGGGAGAAAGGCCCTACCCCTAACCCCGGCCGCGGTTTGCGCTTCCTGGCAAGGTGGGAGGAAAACTGCGATTGGCCCCATCCTCACCAGAAAGCAGCTGTTTAGAACCGCGGCCTGGGGGCCTGCCGAAATGCTCCTTGGCCAAGCTATGCCTAAGTGACAGCGCCCTGGGGAGTTTCGCTCCTGCGGGAGCGACCAGGGCTCTGCCCTGGACCTGCAAGCCTTTGAAAAGGCTTGACCCAAACTTTAGCGCCCTTCGGGCCCTGGGGCGACAGGTCCTCGCGCTATTTGGACGGATCAAAGGCATTCAGCCGCAGCGCGTTTGTCACCACCGATACGCTGGAAAGGCTCATCGCCGCAGCCCCCAGCATGGGATTAAGCAGCGGCCCGTTAAACAGGTAAAGCAGCCCAGCCGCCACCGGTATCCCCAGCGTATTGTAGCAAAATGCCCAAAACAGATTCTGCCGTACATTGCGGATGGTAGCCCGCCCTAATTTCAGCGCCGTCACCACATCCCGTATCGAGCTCTTCACCAGCACCACATCCGCCGCCTCAATGGCAACATCGGTGCCGCTGCCAATGGCAACCCCCAGGTCCGCCTGGGTAAGGGCCGGCGCGTCGTTGATGCCGTCCCCCACCATCGCCACCTTCTCCCCCTGGTCCATCAGCTCCTTGACATACCGGGCCTTGTCCTGGGGCAGCACCTCAGCATAAACCGCCGAAAGCCCCACCTCCCGGGCAATAGCTTCCGCCGTCTTGCGGTTGTCCCCTGTGATCATGGCGGTTTTCACCCCCAGCGCCTCCAGCGCCTGGATCGCAGCCCTGCTGTCCTCCTTGACCACGTCAGCCACCGCAATGGTCCCAGCCAAAACCCCGCCTACCGTCACCAGCATGGGAGTCTTGCCCATGGCAGCCAGCCGGTCCGCCTCCTCGGTCCTGGGCAGCTCCAGCCAAGCAGCGCTGCCCACCTTGACCTCCCGCCCCTCTACCTGGCCCAATACCCCCTTGCCGGTAACAGAGGCAAACCCCTCCACCTCGGTCAGGGGGAGCTCCCGCTCCACCGCCGCCGTAACGATGGCCTGCCCCAAGGGGTGCTCGCTGCCCCGTTCGCAGGACGCAGCCAGCCGCAGCAGCTCCGCCTCCTCCATGCCACCGGCGGGCAGGATATCGGTAACACGGGGGCGTCCCTGGGTGATGGTGCCGGTTTTGTCAAAGATAACCGCCGTCACCCGGCTGGCCATCTCCAGCGCCTGGGCATCCTTAAAGAGGACGCCGTTTTGGGCCCCCTTGCCGGTGCCAACCATAATGGCGGTAGGGGTGGCAAGCCCCAGGGCGCAGGGGCAGGCGATGACCAGCACCGAGATAAAGACGCTGACCACAAAGCCCAGCTCCTTGCCCGCCAGTGCCCAAAGGATGGCGGAGACAAGGGCGATGGCCATCACCGCGGGGACAAAGACTCCGGCCACCTTATCCGCAAGCCGGGCAATGGGCGCCTTTGAGCCCTGGGCGTCCTCCACCAGCTTGATGATCTGGGCCAGGGCGGTGTCCCGGCCCACCCGGTCGGCCCGAACCCGGAGGAATCCTCCCTGGTTGATGGTGGCGCCAGTGACTTTGTCCCCGGGGGCTTTATCCACCGGCATACTTTCACCGGTAAGCATACTCTCGTCCACCGCCGATTCCCCCGACAGTACAACGCCGTCGGTGGGGATTTTGGCCCCGGGTTTTACCAGAAGGACATCCCCCACCCGCACGTCGGCCAGGGGGATTTCCCGCTCCGCGCCGTCCCGCTCCACCAGGGCGGTTTTGGGGGACAGAGCCATCAGGCGCTTGATGGACTCGCCGGTGCGGCCCTTGGAGTTGTCCTCCATGGTTTTGCCCAGGAGCACCAGGGCGATTATCATAGAGGCGCTTTCAAAATACAGGCTATGGATGGCGTGGGGGTTGCCGGCCAGCACCTGGGAGAGGCCATACAGGCTATACAAAAAGGCTGCGGTGGTGCCGATGGCTACCAGGCTATCCATATTGGGGGTGCGGCGGAACAGCTGAGAGTAGCCTACGGTATAGAAGCTATAACCGGCGGCCAGGACGGGGATACAGAGGGCCAGCTGGATGAGGGCATAGGCTTTGCTATGGGCCATCAGGTCGATGGGGACGGGGAAGAGCATGGGGCCCATGGCAATACAGAAGAGGGGGATGGCGAAGAGCATAGCCACCAAAAGGCGGATGCGGAGGCTGCGGGAGTGGTCGCTTTTCCGCTTTTCGGTTTGCTCGGGGGTTTCGTCGGCCACCACGGTAAAGCCTGCGTTTTCCACGGCTTCGGTGATGCCGTCCATACCGATGACGGCTTCGTCGTACTGGACGGCTGCCATTTCGGTGGCGATATTGACGGTGGCGGAGAGGACGCCTTTGCGGCGGTTGAGGACACGTTCCAGGTTTGCGGAGCAGGCGGCGCAGTACATCCCGCCGATTCGCAGTTGCTTTGTTGTCATAGGAGCATCACCGAGCCTTTCATTCCGGTTCCAGAGGCAGCACCTGCCGCCTGTTGTGTAGATGTTGGGAAAAGAATAGCAAAGCAGCCTATCCCACAGGTTGTGCCCGCCCGGGCCACCGGGCCGCAGGTCCAGGGCCGCGCAGGCCCTGGTCGCTCCCGCAGGAGCGAAACTCCCCAGGGCGACTATAACATAGGTAGGGCTTGTGCCGAGGAGCACGAGCCCTGCCATTCTGTTGTAGGCCGTCAGGCCGCGGTTTTGAACAGCGGCGTTTTGGTGAGGATGGGGGCTATTGCGGTCATGTAGCCTGCTGGCGGGGAAGCGCAAACCGCGGCCGGGGTTAGGAGTAGCCGCTATCTCCCCAAAACAGCCCGCCGGCGCAGCTGGCGGGCGCATTTTGGGCAGACGGGCCTAAAAGCCCTTCGGGAGCACCCAAGCCTCACTTATCCCTCCACCACGTCAAACCCGCAGTTTTCCACAACCTCCCGCAGGCCATCCAGCCCCACCCGGGCCTCGTCGTACTCCACCTCTGCCGCGGCGGCCTCCAGGCTCACCTTAGCGGAGATCACCCCGTCCCGCTTGTTCAGCATCTTCTCCAGGTTAGAAGAGCATCCGTTGCAGTGCATTCCGGCAATTTTCAGTGTTACATTCATCACAATAACTCCTTCTTTCGGTTGTCAATATTGGCAAAGCGGGGGGATAATATCCCCGCCTCTGCGCTATTTCATCAGCTTTTCCAGCACACCGGCCAGCTCGGAGAGCTTTTGCCGGGCGGCTTCCCGGTCTCCGCTTTCCACGGCGTCCAGGACGCAGCGGTCCAGATGGGCCTGTAGCACCTCCCGGTTGGCCCTGCGGAGGATGGCGTCCGCCGCCATAATCTGCCCCGAGATATCCAGGCAATAGCGGTCCTCCTCCACCATCCGGAGGATGCCCTCCAGCTGGCCCTGGGCGGTTTTTAGCAGCCGGGTGATTTTGTTGGGGTCTGCCTGCATGGTGACACCTCCTTTTTTGCGCGTACACCCCACCCCTGGGGGGTGTCTGCTGGGGATAGTATACCATGGCGGTGTAGCTTTTGTCAAGGGGGTGTTTGGGGAGGGGTAGCGGCACTTTACCGCAGAAGGAGCACCTGCTCTGCACGTCTCAAACGCTGTTGCTCAGGCAATAGGGAAGTCCCTCAAAAAAGACATCGTAGCTTTCGGCGCAGTAAATTTCCTTCAGCGCCATAAGGACACTGACCTTGATGCTGTAACGTCCCTGTTCTATTTTGGCGTAAATTTCGGGCGTCATGTACAATCCCATAAGCTCCAGCTTTGCGGATACCTGCTCCTGGGTGAGGCCCACCTGTTTACGAAGTCTTTGGAGGTTGCCTCCAATTGAGATGTCCTGCTTTAAGCCATTCGACATGAAAATCCCTCCGTTTTTTGGATAAATACATCCTGCTATTGATTTTACCCGAATTTGTTGGATGTGATTGGATAAATACATCCAGCTTGGAGGGTTTTACAATGTCGAAGGCAAAGTCTTTTGATAAAATCATGGAAATTGTAAATGGTTTGTCGGAATTTAAACAGCTTGCTTTTCAATGGGCGCTATGTCACTACAAGTTAATGGAGCTATTATGTACAGAAAAAGCCCCACTCTCTATAGAGGAATTTGAGAAAGAGCTAAAAAGGCCATCAACACAAATGATTATGTGTACTATGTACTTTTGATTTATCTGAATGTTGTATCAAAGGATACAACATTCAGATAAATCAAAAATTGGATGAACCGAAAAGCTTATAAAATGGCAAATGCCTTTGTTATTGCCGGTCGGCGAACCAAAGAGCCCAAGCAGCGCCGGACCCCGGCGGGGGAGGGCGGTGTCTTATGCCAGTGGAAAAAGCCTTGCCAAGGCGGCAAGCGGGAAGGTGTGGGATAGTCCTTTGGGCCGGAGGGGCAAAAATGCGCCCGCCCCACAATCAAGCATAGCTGCAAACCAGCCAGCCTATCCCATTCCCCCCGCTGGGAATGAGATCCGCCGGAGGCACCTTTTCAGTTACGTACTGCTCAAGAAAGGCCGCTAAAACCAAAGGCCTGCCCCACCTAACCCAACACAGAAAAACAGCAGGCACCTTTCGCAAAAGGACAGCTAAGCTGCGAATGGACAGGCTTTTAGGCCGGTGAACCCAAAATGCGCCCGCCTCCAGCGCCTACGGCGCGCGGCGGGCTGTTTTAGGGAGAAAGGCCCTACCCCTAACCCCGGCCGCGGTTTGCGCTTCCCCGCCAGGCGGCTACCAACCCGCAATAGCCCCCATCCTCACCCAAACGCCGCCGATAAGAACCGCGGCCTGACGGCCTACAACAGAACGGCAGGGCCTGTGCAAAAAACACAAGCCCTGCCGTTGTGATAGTCAACCTGGAGCGTTTCGCCCGCTGCGGCGGGCGACCAGGGCCTGCGCGGCCCTGGACCTGCGGCCGGGTAGCCCCGGCGGGCACAACCTATGGGACAGGCTGCTTCGCTTCCCGTTCCCTGCTTCACCCCAAACCCACTCCCAACTTTTTACCTCCCTAATTGCAGATTTTTTAACAATTTGTCTATAGCATTCTCCCAAAGAGTGTATTATAATAAATGACATAAAGAAACTGGGGTAGCTTGTTTCTTTTTTGGCGCGGTATCCTCCCAATAGGTCCTGGTCCACAGCGGCCTGCCGGAATCTCCCTCCCCTGCTCCGGCAACGCCAGACATCATTGAGAAAGAGGTTGAAGTGAGCATGAGCAAGATTGATCTGAGCAAGTACGGCATCACCGGCACCACCGAGATCGTGTACAACCCCTCCTTTGAGGAGCTGTACGAGGAAGAGATCAAACCCGGCCTGGAGGGCTTCGAGCGTGGCCAGGTCAGCGAGCTGGGCGCCGTCAACGTCATGACCGGCATCTACACCGGCCGCTCCCCCAAGGATAAGTTTATCGTAATGGATGACAACTCCAAGGATACCGTTTGGTGGACCAGCGACGAGTACAAAAACGACAACCACCCCGCCTCCGAGGAGGCCTGGCATACCGTTAAGGAGCTGGCGGTCCAGGAGCTCTCCCACAAGCGCCTCTTTGTTATCGATGCCTTCTGCGGCACCAACGTTGATACCCGCATGGCCATCCGGTTTATTATGGAGGTGGCCTGGCAGGCTCACTTTGTCAAGAATATGTTCATCCGTCCCACTGCTGAGGAGCTGGAGCACTTCGAGCCCGACTTTGTGGTCTACAACGCCTCCAAGGCGAAGGTGGAAAACTACAAGGAGCTGGGCCTCCATTCCGAGACCGTGTCCATGTTCAACATCACCAGCCGGGAGCAGGTTATTCTGAACACCTGGTACGGCGGAGAGATGAAGAAGGGTATGTTCTCGATGATGAACTACTACCTCCCTCTCCGGGGCATTGCTTCGATGCACTGCTCCGCCAACACCGATATGAATGGGGAGAACACCGCCATCTTCTTTGGCCTTTCCGGCACCGGCAAGACCACCCTTTCCACCGATCCCAAGCGTCTGCTCATTGGCGATGACGAGCACGGCTGGGACGACAACGGCGTCTTCAACTTTGAGGGCGGCTGCTACGCCAAGGTCATCAACCTGGATAAGGACTCCGAGCCCGACATCTACAACGCCATTCGCCGCAACGCTCTGCTGGAGAACGTCACTCTGGATGCCGAGGGGCACATCGACTTTGACGACAAGAGCGTCACTGAGAACACTCGTGTTTCCTACCCCATCGACCACATCGAGAAGATCGTTCGTCCTGTTTCGGCTGCGCCTGCTGCCAAGAATGTTATCTTCCTTTCTGCCGATGCGTTTGGGGTGCTGCCTCCTGTTTCCATTCTGACGCCGGAGCAGACACAGTACTACTTCCTTTCTGGCTTTACTGCCAAGCTGGCGGGCACCGAGCGGGGGATTACCGAGCCTACTCCCACCTTCTCTGCTTGCTTTGGGCAGGCGTTCCTGGAGCTGCACCCCACCAAGTATGCTGAGGAGCTGGTAAAGCGGATGCAGAAGAGCGGCGCCAAGGCTTACCTGGTCAACACTGGCTGGAATGGCACTGGCAAGCGCATTTCCATTAAGGACACCCGTGGCATTATTGATGCGATTCTCAGCGGGGCTATTTTGGAGGCGCCCACCAAGCAGATTCCGTACTTTAACTTTGAGGTTCCCACGGCGCTGCCGGGGGTTGATCCTGCGATTCTGGATCCTCGGGATACCTATGCCGAGGCTTCCCAGTGGAATGAGAAGGCGGTTGATCTGGCGCGGCGGTTCATTAAGAACTTTGCCAAGTATGAGGGTAACGCTGCTGGCCGCGCGCTGGTTTCCGCTGGCCCCCAGGTGTAAGAACTGGTTTTGTAAGAGGGGGATAGCCTGCCCCACAGGTTGTGCCCGCCCGGGCTACCGGGCCGCAGGTCCAGGGCCGCGCAGGCCCTGGTCGCTCCCGCAGGAGCGAAACTCCCCAGGACGACTATGATAACGGCAGGGCTTGTGGTTTTGGCACAGGCCCTGCCGTTTTGTTGTAGGCCGTTAGGCCGCGGTTCTTAACAGCTGCGTTTGGGTGAGGATGGGGGCTATTGCGGTTATGTAGCCTGCTGGCGGGGAAGCGCAAACCGCGGCCGGGGTTAGGGGTAGGGCCTTTCTCCCCAAAA
>JAAWGY010000108.1 GCA_022795575.1 Angelakisella sp.
GCCCAACAACAAGAACATCATCATGGCCGCCGAGCAGGCCGCCAAGCTCTGCAAGAGCCGGGACATCAAGGTGATCCCCACCCGCACCATCCCCCAGGGGCTTTCCGCTATGCTGGCCTTTGACGAGGGCCGGGACGCCGCCGGCAACCTCCTGGAGATGACCAAGGCCGCCGACAAGGTGGGCACCGGCCAGATCACCTTTGCCGCCCGGGACAGCGATTACGACGGCCACAAAATCAAGGAGGGGGAGCTGCTGGCCCTGGAAAACGGCAAGGTCTCCTTTACCGAAAGGGACCTGAAAAAGGCGGCGGTCAAGCTCACCAAGGCGCTGCTGAAAAAGGACAGCAGCTTTGTCACCGCCATCTACGGCGAGGATGTGACGGCCGAGCAGGCCCAGGAGCTGGAGACAGCCCTGCGGGAAAAGCTCCCCGACCAAATCGACCTGGCCTTTGTCCAAGGGGGCCAGCCGGTGTACTACCTGATTATCAGCGTGGAATAATCCGAAGCAGGCGGCGCAGTGTTGGCTGTGCCGCCTTTTTGCCGGCGGGTTGTGCCGGCTGCAAAAATCGGTTATACTATGGGAGAAAAAACCAACGGGAGGGGGAGCGCCGCCAGCCACCGGCGCTGCCCCTGCCCGTGGATAAGGGAGGAATACCCATGAAGATCCGCGAGATCCGGGAGCTGCCCCGGTACCTGCGGCGGCGGGCCCGGATGCCCGTCGCCCGGTTTGAGCTCATCAGCAGCCGCGAGCCGGAGCTGGTCTCGGTCGCCCTGAACGACGTGGTGCTGCTGGACCCGGAGGACACCATGGCGGAGGTGAAGGAGCGGGCCGCCCAGATCGCCCGGTTCCGGGAAAAGGGCCTGCTCACCACCCGGTACGACATCCGCTTTGCCGACGGGGACCTGGAGGCCCTTTACGAGGACAGCGCCCTGTTTGGGGAGCTGTGGGTGCTCTCCCAGCAGGGCCGGGGCAAGGAGGGCTACCTCTTCGACGACGCCCGGGTGCGGATGGGGGTAATCACCCTGACCCCCAAGGGCCGGGACCTCTTCGGCGTCCCGGAGCCCGGGGCCATCCGCTTTTGAGACAGGACACAGAAGAAAACATCCGCCTTTTGGCTTTGGAGGTATCGGACATTTGGCTGACTTAAAACAGGAGATCCAGCGGCGAAGGACCTTCGCCATCATTTCCCACCCCGACGCGGGCAAAACCACCCTCACCGAAAAATTCCTGCTCTACGGCGGGGCCATCGCCATGGCCGGGGCGGTAAAGGGCAAAAAAGCCGCCCGCCACGCCGTCTCCGACTGGATGGAGATCGAAAAGCAGCGGGGAATTTCGGTGACGTCCTCCGCCATGCAGTTCTGCTACGGCGGCTACTGCATCAACATCCTGGATACCCCCGGGCACCAGGACTTTTCGGAGGATACCTACCGCACCCTGATGGCGGCGGATTCCGCCGTTATGGTTATCGACGCCGCCAAGGGGGTGGAGCCCCAGACCCGCAAGCTCTTTAAGGTCTGCGTCATGCGGGATATCCCCATCTTTACCTTTGTCAACAAGATGGACCGGGAGGCCCGCAACCCCTTTGACCTGATGGAGGAGATCGAGCAGGAGCTGGGCATCGGCACCTACCCGGTCAACTGGCCCGTCGGCTGCGGCAAGGAGTTTAAGGGGGTGTACCACCGCGCAAGGCGGGAGATCATCTCCTTTGAGGAGAGCGGCATGGCCAGCAATTCCCAAAAGGTAAAGGCCACCCAGCTCCCCCTGGGGGATCCCCGGCTGGACGAGGTGCTGGGCGAGGAGCTCCACCGCACCCTGGCCGATGACATCGAGCTGCTGGACGGGGCCAGCTACGAGTTCGACCTGGAGAAGGTGCGCCACGGCAAGCTGTCGCCGGTCTTCTTCGGCTCGGCCCTCACCAACTTTGGGGTGGAGCCCTTTCTGGAGGAATTCCTACAGATGACCACCCCGCCCCTGGCCCGCCGGTCCGACCAGGGGGAGGTAGACCCCTTTTCCCCGGAGTTTTCCGCCTTTGTCTTTAAGATCCAGGCCAACATGAACAAGGCCCACCGGGACCGCGTCGCCTTTATCCGCGTCTGCTCCGGCAGGTTTGAGAAGGGGATGGAGGTCAACCATGTCCAGGGGGGCAAAAAGGTAAAGCTGGCCCAGCCCCAGCAGCTGATGGCCCAGGAGCGGGAGATGGTGGAGGAGGCCTACGCCGGGGATATCATCGGGCTTTTTGACCCGGGGATCTTTTCCATCGGCGATACCCTCTGCGGGGGCGGCGGGCAGTTCCGCTTTGAGGGCATCCCCACCTTTGCCCCGGAGCACTTTGCCCGGGTGCGTCAGGTGGATACCCTCAAGCGCAAGCAGTTCTCCAAGGGCGTCACCCAGATTGCCCAGGAGGGCGCCATCCAGATGTTCCACGAGCCCGGCTCCGGCATGGAGGAGATCATTGTGGGGGTGGTGGGGGTGCTGCAGTTCGAGGTGCTGGAGTACCGCCTGAAAAACGAGTACAACGTGGAGATCCGCCGGGAGGACCTGCCCTACCAGTTCCTGCGGTGGATCGAAAACGACGAGGAGGACTTCGACCCCAAAAAGCTGGTGCTCTCCTCCGACACCAAGCTGGTGGAGGACTTCCGGGGGCGGCAGCTGCTGCTCTTTACCAGCGCCTGGAACATCACCTGGGCCACCGATAAAAACCCCAAGCTGCGCCTGGCGGACTTTGCAGCGGGATAATCAGCAAAAGGAGCGGGCAGCCAAGGCTGCCCGCTTGCTTGCATATGACCGGCCACGCCGGTTTTTCTGTCCTGCCGGGATATCCTTACCCCACCCGGCGCAGCCGGTAAAGCCGTGCCGGCCGGGCCGTGGCCGGGGGCAGCGCCAGCGCCTCCCCTTCCCGCGCCCCGGGGTGGTATTCGTTAAGCCGTCCCTGTTACACCAGCTCCGCCCCCGCCAGCTCGGCAAAATCCTGGGGCCGGGCCAGGGAGATGTCCTTGGCAAGGTCCCATATCCCGCTCTCCTTCAGGACATAGGCCACAAACTGGGAGCAGACAAAGTGATGCCGCAGCCGGATGGGGATCCCCGCCATCATGGCGATGAGGCCCACAAAATTGTAGCGGTAGGCCCATTCCTCCTCCTCAAACCGGCGGATGGCCTCCCTTAGCCGGGCGTACTGCTCGGCGCTTACCGGCACACGGTAGACGGCGCACCGGGTGTCCTGGTACCGCCGGTAGATCCCCCGCCCCGGCACCTCCCGCACAAAGCCGCTGGCGATGGGCAGCCACAGGCACTGCCGCCCAAAGCTGTACAGCACCGGCATCTGCCTGTCCAGGCTGATGGAGGCGTGGTTATACGGGGCCCGGTTGAACACATGGAGCAGCCGGGAGAATTTGGTCCCTGTCTGGCTGGTAACGATATAAATATCCTTTGTCATCATAAACTCCTCCCTGCCTGGCGGCTGGACGGCGGCGGAAACCCTCCCCGTCCCTCTGCTGATAATACGACAGAGAAGGCCCTGCGGCTTCAACCAAACAGGATGCCGGGGATGGAATTTTTTGGCGCCGGGCTGTCCAGCCCCCCCTTGCTCAGTCGTTCAGCAGGCTGAGGGTGATGTCGTACTTGGACTGGGTGGCCTTTTTCAGCTTGGCGCCGCGGGCGTACTGCACCACCGTTGCGGAGGACTTGTTGATGGGCTGCAGCGTACCCGCACCGGCCACGCAGCCGCCGGGGCAGGCCATCCCCTCCAGGAGGTAGCCGTCGTACTTGCCCGCCCTGGCCATGGTGAGCAGCTTTTTGCACTCGGCCAAGCCCTGGGCGCTGGCAATCTTTACCTCCCGGTCCGGGGCCATCTCCCGGATGACGTCGGCCACCGCGCCGGCCACGCCGCCCCCCACGGCAAAGCCCCGGCCGGCCCCGGTGCCCTCCTCCAGGGGCTTCTCCCCCTCCAGGAGGCTGAAGTCCACCTCCTTGGCCTCAAACATCCCCATCAGCTCCTCAAAGGTGAGGACAAAGTCCACGTCGCTGCGGATGGTCCGGCGGCTGGCCTCCAGCTTTTTGGAGGCGCAGGGGCCGATAAAGGCGATTTTGCACCCCTTGTGCTCCTTCTTCTGGAGCCGGGCCGTCAGCACCATAGGCGTCATGGCCATGGAGATGCAGTGGGAGATGGTGGGGAACAGCTTTTTGGCCATCACCGACCAGGAGGGGCAGCAGGAGGTGGCCATAAAGGGCTGCTCCGCCGGCACCGCCCGCAAAAAGTCCTTGGCCTCCTCGATGGTGCAGAGGTCCGCCCCGATGGCCACCTCCACCACCCGGTCAAAGCCCAGCTGCTTCATGGCGGCCTCAAATTTTTCCGGCGGCAGGGCCGGCCCAAACTGGCCGATAAAGGCCGGGGCCACAATGGCGATGACCCGGTCCCCCTGCTTGATGGACTGGATGAGCTGGAAGATCTGCCCCTTGTCCGAGATGGCGCCAAAGGGGCAGCTCACCAGGCACATCCCGCAGGAGACGCACTTTTCCTGGTCGATGGAGGCCTTGCCGTCGGCGTCGGTGCCGATGGCGTCCATCCCGCAGGCGGCGGCGCAGGGCCGCTCCAGCTTGATGATGGCCCCGTAGGGGCAGGCGGTGGCGCACCGGCCGCAGCGGATGCACTTGGTGGTATCGATCACCGACTGGCCGTCCCGGTGGACGATGATGGCGTCCTTGGGGCAGCTTTCGCTGCAGGGGTGGGCAAGGCAGCCCTGGCAGCAATCGGTGACGCGGTACTGCTTTTCCGGGCAGCCGTGGCAGGCAAATTTGATCAGGTTGATGAGGGGGGGATCGTAGTACTTCTCCGCAATGGCGCTTTCGTTCACCCCCATCGAAAGGGGGGCGTGCTCGCTGATGGGCCGCAGGGGCAGCCCCATGGCCAGCCGCAGCCGCTCCCCCACGATGGCACGCTCCAGGAAGATGGATTCCCGGTACTGGGCCACCTCCCCGGGGACGATTTTATAGGGCAGCTCCTCGATGCGGGAATAGTCCCCGCCCTCGTAGGACATTTTTGCAATCTCGGTAAAGATCCTGCGGCGGATATCCTGTACTGACGTCTGCATCCCTCTCATCCTGAAACACCTTCTCCTTCCTAAGCGTTGGGCCCTGCCTCGTTGGGGAGGCGGGCGGTTCCTTTTGGCTGTATCGGTCCGGGGCGATCGCTTCCCCAAGTCGGTTATAGGATTTCTGTTTCATTTTAACATATCTGCACCGGTTTGTACAGGAAAAAGGAGGGGGAGAGCAGCGCAAAAATCAGATTTTTTTGAGGCCGCCCCCTGCCGCCGCCAACTTGACACCGGCCATAGGCTGGGGTACAATTAACGATGTACAGCCGCCTTGGGCAGGAGAGGGAGAGAGCGTCCGGCGGAACCGTCTGTCAGGGGGACACCCCCTGTCTGCTATGAAAGGAAGCCTGTTTATGGAAGCCTTTGCCTCTATCCCGCCCCGGCGCGCCGAAAAGCTCCGGTATGTCCTCTGCGATATCGACGACACCATCACCACCGACGGCAAGCTCCCCGCCGAATCCTACACCGCCCTCTGGCGACTCCACGACGCCGGCTACGGCGTCATCCCCGTTACCGGACGGCCCGCCGGCTGGTGCGACCTCATCGTCCGCCAGTGGCCTGTCACCGCCGTGGTGGGGGAAAACGGCGCCTTCGTCTACTACTTCCGGGAGGGGCACCGCCTCACCTTTACCCATCCCTCGGTAGCGGGGGGAGACATCCAGGGGCGGCTGGCCGCTGTCCGGGACGCCTGCCTGGCGGGGGTGCCCGGGTGCCGGGTTTCCAAGGACCAGTTTGCCCGCATCTACGACGTCGCCATCGACTTTAACGAGGACCCGCCCTACCTGGGCTTTGAGGCCGCCGACAAAATCAAGGAGATCGCGGAATCCCTGGGGGCGGTGGCCAAGGTCAGCTCCATTCACGTCAACGCCTGGTACGGGGATTACAACAAGCTGGACATGACCCGGCTTTTCTTCAAGGAGATCTTGGGGGAGCCGGACGACGACGCCATCCGGGAGAAGGTCATCTTCTTTGGGGATTCCCCCAACGACGAGCCCATGTTTGCCTTTTTCCCCAACAGCTGCGGGGTGGCCAACATCAAGCCCTTTGCCGCCAAGATGGCGCATCTCCCCGCCTACGTGGCGGCGGAGGAATCCGGCAAGGGGTTTGCCGGGGCCATCGACCACCTGCTCCGTGTCTGCGGCAAATAACCACAACAGGAGGAATCGCTATGAACGGGACGACCATCATCATCACCTGCGTGGTTGTCGGCATTGTCACCAGCTTCATGACAAACAACGCCCGCAACCACCCGGCCGCAGCCGTCACCCAGGACGGGATGCGGGTGCTACAGAACAAGCGCCTGGGGCTGGTGGCGCTGCTGCTTATGGTTGTGATGGGCGGGATGATCTTGGGCCTGGGGGTGCTCTGCTTTTGGGACATCGGCTTTGGCCAGGGCGGCGTGGTGATGCTTTTTATGGCGCTGGGGGTGGGGATGATCCTGCTGGGGTTTTTCTTCCGCCATCTCAACGACCGCAACCGCGTCTGCTTTGACGAAGAGCGTGTGATCCGCTACAAGGCCATTGGGGCGTCGGTGGAGATCCTTTGGGCCGAGGTGACAACATACAACTGCGACCCCCGCCGGACCTTCCTTGCCGCCATGGACGGGCGGAAGATAACGGTGGACTACACCTATAGCGGCTTAGGGGAGTTTGTGGAGATGATCCAGCGTAAGGTTGCCAGCCGGACAGCGCCTGCGGGGACGCCGTATACGCCTCCGGTGGGGATGGACCAGGGGGCCGGGAGGTAGCAACGGCTTTGGGGAGGGCAAGCAAAAAAGCCCAGCCCTATAACCAAAGGGAGTAACAGAGCACAAACACCCCCCAACATCCCCCCGCAGGGAATCAAATCCGCCGGAGGCACCACCCGACCGAAGGGAGGGAAACCCCCCGCAGGGAATCAGATCCGCCGGAGGCTCCACCCGACCGAAGGGAGGGAACCCCCCCGCAGGGAATTAGATCCGCCGGAGGCACCACCCGACCGAAGGGAGGGAATCCCCCCGCAGGGAATCAAATCCGCCGGAGGCACCTTATCAGGCCAACCGGAAGGAGGGAGCGGGCCATAACGCTCCCCCCGCAAGGCCGCTGAAACCTGTCCCCCAGCAGGGCCAGCCGCCCAACCAAGCATCGAGCAACCCAAGGTTGAGATTGAGGCTGTCACCCATGTAGAAGAACCGAGCCCAAGCGGTCCAGGCGGCGTCAGGGGAGCGCCCCCCAAGCGACTGACGCCTTTGGCCGTCGGGTCCAGGGCGCAGCCCTGGTCGCT
>JAAWGY010000109.1 GCA_022795575.1 Angelakisella sp.
TTGGGGAGAAAGGCCCTACCCCTAACCCCGGCCGCGGTTTGCGCTTCCCCGCCAGCAGGCTACATAACCGCAATAGCCCCCATCCTCACCCAAAAGCAGTTGTTTAGAACCGCGGCCTGACGGCCTATAACAGAACGGCAGGGCTCGTGCGCTTTGGCACAAGCCCTGCCGTTGTGATAGTCGTCCTGGAGAGTTTCGCTCCTGCGGGAGCGACCAGGGCCTGCGCGTCCCTGGACCTGCGGCCCGGTGGCCCGGGCGGGCACAACCCATGGGACAGGCTTCAGCCTCACAACCCGGCGCCCTCCGGTGGCAAAACCATCCGGATGGCAGCAGGCAAAACCTGCGCAGTCATCCTGTCACTCTCGAAGGTCTCCCCATCGGCACACATAGTGACAGGCCCGGCAAACCGAGCCTCCATCCGCCGGACCCTCCGGTAGGTGACAAGCGCCGTCAGCTCCGGATCGGTGACATGAAGCCCCTTCTGATATCGCCCGATGATGGAAAGAATCCTCCGGCGGCTTATCCTTGGCACCAGACAAACGTCCAGCAACCCGTCGCCGGTCTGTGCCAGGGGAGCCCCCCGGAACCCTCCGCCGTAGTACTGCCCGTTGGCGCAAACCAGCAGCAGCAGCTCCTCTTCGATGGCAGGCCCGCCGTCCAGTGTCACCACCGCCGCCTTGCCCAGGGGCCGGAAGAAGGTGTAAAGGATCGAAAGCTGGTAGGCCATCGAGCCGGAAACCCCCGGCAGACGGCGGAACAAGGGCATATTGTGTGCCACATCGGCATCGATGCCGCAGTTGCAAAGGTTTACCGCCGTCCGGCCGCAAAATTCGATCAGGTCCATTGCCGCCGTTTCCCCAACCAGCTGACCGGGAAGATTCAGAAAGTCCCGGCCGGGGAAGCTCTTCACCAGGTCGTTGCCGGAGCCGCAGGGGATGACCCCCAAAGCGGCCCGGGGATGCTTCTGTATCCCCCGCACCACCTCCCCCACGGTGCCGTCCCCGCCGCAGGCGTAAAAGCGCAGCGATTCCCCGGGGAGCTGGCGGCAGACCGCCGACACGTAGTCCGCAGCCTCCCCTGGGGCGGCAGTGACGTGGATGTGGTACTCCACCCCCCGGCCCTCACAAGCCGCCCGGATAGGGCCGGTCAGCTGGACAGCAGCCCCTTTTCCGGCCGCAGGGTTGATGATGAAATAGTGCTTCATTCCAAAAGCCTCCCTTTCCGGAATCGCCCCGCAAGCGCTCCTCGGCCGACGAGTGGGATTTTCTTTTAAGGAACAGGCAGAAGACCTCGTCCTGTAAAAGCGGCGGAAGAATCGGCAGCCCCTTCCCTCAATGCCCGTTTAGCCCCCCCCGATGGTCCGCGTCATCGGGGAAAGCCCCTGCCTTCTGCCGCAGCGCTGTAGATTGCCCAGGCGGCGTCACGGCGCTTGCTCCGGAGGGACGAACCCCTCCGGGCTCTCCTCCAGCAGACGGTTCCAAAAGAAGAGCCGCTTGGCGTCCCGGGCGTAGCCTTTGCCCAGGGAAACAAAGGTGGCGGCGTCAGCCTCCTTTATCACCATACCGGCGCAGTAAACCCGGCGGTCGTCCCGGGCGAAGGGGAGCTCCAGCACCCGGAAGGAGGCAGGATCCTTACAGGCCCGCAGACGGGTGGCCTGCTTCTTTTCCTCAAAGGCGTCAAAAAAGTAGACAAACTCCTCGTCCCGGCCGTAGCTTTGGCGGAAGTGTCGCCCCGGGGGGATGTCGCCTTGGTCCAGGGCCTGGAAGCTCTCCGGATGAGCCACCTTGGCGTCGCCATAGGGGGTGTAAATCACCTGGGGGCCGCCGGTGTATACCGGGTTAAAAACCCGGAAGCCCGCCGGGGAGATTCCCCGCAGCAGCAGCCCGATCCGGTAAACCCGCTCCCGGTCCTTGATGAAGTCGTGGTTCAGCACCTCCATGGTGTCCACATCGATCTTTACCCGGCGAAAAACCCGGTCGTAGGACTGCCGCTCCGGCATCCAGCAAACCTCTCTGTCACATTCCCGGTATCCGGACGGCTGGCCGGCGCTATCCTTCAGTATCCTAGCGTATCCCATGGCTGCACCCCTCCTTTTTCCACTGGTAGGCGATGCGGGGGGTGCCGCTTTCGGACAGGATGCCGCCGCAGCGCACAAATCCGTTTTTCTCAATAAGCCGCCGCATAATGGCGTTGTCCGGGTGGGTGTCGATTTTGATGCTGCCGACGCGCTCCCGGCAGAAGCTCAGGCACTCGTCAAAGAGGCCCCTTTCCCGCCCGTCGCCGGCCAGCCGGTGGATGACGCCATAGGGGCTTTGGTCCAGCCAGGCCCCCTGGATGGCCTCGTAGGGCGGGTAGGGCCCCACGCCAAAGGCAAAGGCCCCAACAATGCTGCCCTTCCGCCGGATCCGGTAGAGGATGCCCTCCGAGAGATCCCGTCGCAGCACCTCCTCCGGGGGCCAGCTGTCCCCCCACTGGGTGGGGTTGCCGCTCTGCCGCATCAGCTCCCGGGCCCGGGCGTAGATGTGCAGCAGCTCCGGCAGGTCCTGCTCCTGTGCTGTTTCGATGGACATACCACTTCTCCTTTGCGTTTGGTTGCGTCCCCTTTTGCGGAGTGCGCCGGGGGACCTTATGTTAACTCTTAGGATAGCATTTTTTGGCGGATTTTGCAAAGGGAAAGTGGGGAACGGTTGATAAACAAGGGCGTTTTCCGGTGCTTCCAAATGCCCGGTTGTTCCGGTGAAATATAGTGTGAAGAATTGCCGCCCGGAGCCGGTCAAAGCCGGTTCCAGGCCTTTTTGTGTACCGAATAAACAGCAGAAAAACCGCATAACAACGTCTATAGAGCCCTCCAACAGCCTCTTCGGCCACGCCAAGAGCGGAAAAGATGGGTGGAGCATCGCAAAAACCGGAGAAAATCAAAGAAAACCAAAGGAATCGCAAGTATACATGAATTACTGAGGCAGAAATCGGAGGATACGCCGAAAAATCCACCTCTCTGCCGCAAAACGAAAATTGTAGCGCAACCTGGAATTTGGTAAACTTGTTCACGGTACAATGACAGCTGTCTTTGCGGCAAGGAAAGGAGGAGGCGGATGGACGCTTTTCGGATGCTGCTGGTTTCGGCGGAGGTACTGCCAGACGTTTTTACCAAGGTGGTGGAGGCCAAACGGCTGCTGGCGGTGGGCAGAGTCCGCAGCCTTTCGGAGGCCGCCAAGGCCTCGGGCATCTCCCGCAGCGCCCTCTACAAATACAAGGACCATGTCTTTGTCTACAACGAGGACATCGACCAGGGCGTCGTCACCATCAACGTCTACCTGGAGGACCGCCCCGGCATCCTCTCGGCCCTCATCAACCGCTTTTCCCAGGAGGGGGCCAACATCCTCACTGTCAACCAGAACATCCCCGCCGACGGGGTGGCCCCGGTTTCCATCTCCGCCCGGCTGGGGGCGGGCAGCGGCGCCGAGGCAATGCTGGAGCAGATCCGCAGCCTGGAGGGGGTTGTGGAGGTCAAGTTAGTCAATGCCCGGTAAAAAACCTGTATGTACAGCCGTCTAATTGTAGTCCGGCTATAAAGAATAGGAGTGGACCGATGAAAAAGATCGCGTTGCTGGGCCACGGCGTCGTGGGCTCCGGCGTCATGGAGATTCTGGAACGAAACAGCGCCCTGCTGGAACGACAGGCAGGGGAACAGGTGGAGGCGAAGTACATCCTGGACCGCCGGGATTTTTCCGCCCTGCCCTACGGGGACCGCTTTACCACAAGCTTCGACGCCATCCGGGAGGATCCGGAGGTGGCGGTGGTGGTGGAGGCGCTGGGCGGGGTGGAGCCTGCCTATGGCTGGGCCCGGGCCTCCCTTTTGGCGGGCAAAAGCTTTGTCACCTCCAACAAGGAGCTGGTGGCCGCCAAGGGGGATGAGCTGCTGGCCCTGGCGGCGGAAAAGGGTGTCCACTTCCTCTTTGAAGCCAGCGTGGGCGGGGGAATCCCGGTGCTCCAGCCCCTGCGGGAAAGCCTGACCGCCAACCATATCACCGGCATTGCCGGCATCCTTAACGGCACCACCAACTTTATCCTCACCCGGATGTTCCAGGAGGGGATGGCCTTTGCCGACGCCCTGGCCCTGGCCCAGGAGCTGGGCTACGCCGAGCAGGACCCCACCGCCGACGTGGGGGGCTTCGACGCCTGCCGCAAGATCTGCATCCTGGCCTCCATCGCCTTTGGCAGCCGGTTCGATCCGGAAAAGGTCCCCACCCGGGGCATCACCGCCATCTCCGCCCGGGATGTGGCCTGTGCCGCCCGGTGGGGAGGCGCCATCAAGCTCATCGGCCGGGCCGGCCGGGCCCCCGACGGCCGGGTGGACCTGGAGGTGGCCCCCATGCTGGTGCCCAACGACTGCCTTTTGGCCGGGGTGGGCGGGGTGTATAACGCCGTTCAGGTGACAGGGGACATGGTGGG
Source organism: Angelakisella sp. (assembly GCA_022795575.1). GTDB lineage: Bacteria > Bacillota > Clostridia > Oscillospirales > Ruminococcaceae > Angelakisella. Next base: position 4,453 of record JAAWGY010000109.1, read on the forward strand.
GAACACCCTCTTCTACGGCCCCGGGGCCGGCAAGCTCCCCACCGCCTCCGCCGTGGTGGGGGATGTCGTCACCGCCCTTACCCAGCCGGCCAACAGCCGCCCTGTCCCCTGGGGGCCGGAAAAGCCGGAGCTGCTGCGGCCCCAGGAGGAAAGCCCCGCCCGGGCGCTGCTGCGGGTGGCCGGGATGGACCGCCAGGATCTGACCGCCTTCTTCCCGGACTGCCAGCTGCTGGAGCCGGCGGAGGAGGGGGAAGAGGCGCTGGTGACAGCCCCTTCCACCCAGGGGGAGCTGGACGCCGCCCAGTCCGCCGCCGAGGCGGCAGGGGCCCGGGTTCTCTCCCGGATCACCGTGCTGGAGGAGATGGGGGCGAGGGCATGAGGATAGAGCTGAAGATACCCGCCACCAGCGCCAACATCGGCGCGGGGTTCGATTCCCTGGGGCTGGCGGTGGGGATGTACAACCGGGTGATCCTGGAGCCCTGGGAGGGGGCGGAGGTGGTGTCGCTGGACGGCGTCCCGGTCCCCGCCGGGGAAAACAACCTCATCTATAAAACGGCAAAATACCTCTTTGATATCTGCGGCAGGCCTTTACCGGGGCTGCGGATCCAGCAGGAGAACAACATCCCCATGGCCCGGGGGCTGGGGAGCAGCTCGGCCTGTATTGTGGCCGGGCTGATGGGGGGCAACCGCCTGATGGGCAGCCCCCTTTCCCGGGAGGACATCATCCATATGGCCGCCACCATGGAGGGCCACCCGGATAACTCCACCCCCGCCATCCTGGGGGGACAGGTGACTGCCGCCATCGAAAACGGCAGGGTCTTTTACTGCCGCCAAAAGCTCCGGGAGGACCTGCGGCTGATGGCTATCATCCCGGACTTTGAGCTGAAAACCAGCGCCGCCCGTGCCGCCCTGCCCAAGGAGGTGAGCCGGGCCGACGGGGTATTCAACCTCAGCCGCGCCGCCCTGATGGCCATGAGCCTGGCCGGCGGCGACTACAAAAACCTCCGGGTTGCCGCCCAGGATAAGCTCCACCAGCCCTACCGGCTGGAGCTGATCCCGGGGGCAAGGCCGGTGATGGACTGCGCCCTGGAGTTTGGGGCCTACTGCGTCTACATCAGCGGGGCGGGCTCCACCCTGATGGCTATGGCGGGGGCGGACAATACCGGCCTGTTCCAGCGGCTGCGGTGCTGGATGGACGGCCAGGGCTACGGCAGCTGGCGGCTGGTGATGCTGGAGCCGGACAACGACGGCGCCCAGATGACGGTGGAAGAGGAGGGGGCAGCATGAGCCTGATTGTACAGAAATTCGGCGGCAGCTCGGTGCGGGACGCCCAGCGGGTGATGAACGTGGCCCGCCGCGTCACCGAGACCTACGCCAAGGGCAACAGCGTGGTGGTAGTGGTTTCCGCCCAGGGGGACACCACCGATGACCTCATCGAAAAGGCCAGGGAGATCAACCCCAAGGCCAACAAGCGGGAGATGGACGTCCTCCTCTCCTCCGGGGAGCAGATCTCCATTGCCCTGCTGGCCATGGCCATCGAAAAGCTGGGCTATCCCGCCAAATCCCTCACCGGCTGGCAGGCGGGGTTTGTCACCGATTCCGCCCACGGCAGCTCCCGGATCCGCCGCATTGAGACCGAGCGGCTCCGCAACGAGCTGGACAAGGGGAACATCGTCATTGTGGCGGGGTTCCAGGGGCTGAACCGGTACGACGACATCACCACCCTGGGCCGGGGGGGCTCGGATACCAGCGCCGTGGCCATTGCCGCGGCCTGCCGGGCCGATCTCTGCCAGATCTACACCGACGTGGATGGGGTCTATACCGCGGATCCCCGCCTGGTGCCGGGGGCCCGCAAATTAGGGGAGATCTCCTACGACGAAATGCTGGAGCTGGCGAGCCTTGGGGCCCAGGTGCTGCACAACCGCAGCGTCGAGATGGCCAAAAAGTACAACGTCCCCCTGGAGGTTCTCTCCAGCCTGGAGGAAAAGCCGGGGACAGTCATCAAGGAGGTTGCGAAGATGGAAAAAATGCTTATCAAGGGGGTTGCCAAGGACGACAACGTCACCCGGATCTCCCTTATCGGTTTAGAGGACGTGCCCGGCATCGCCTTCCGGATCTTCTCCGCCCTGGCGGCGCGGCGGATCAACGTGGACATCATCCTGCAGTCGGTGGGCCGGGACAACACCAAGGACATCTCCTTTACCGTATCGGACAGCCAGCGGGAGGAGGCGATGGAGGTGGTGGAGGAGCTGAAGGGAAAGCTCCGGGCCAAAAGCATTGTCTGCGACGGCGTCACCAAGCTTTCGGTGGTGGGTGCGGGGATGGAGTCCAACCCGGGTGTCGCTGCCATGATGTTTGAGGCGCTGGCGGAGGCTAACGTCAACATCCAGATGATTGCCACCAGCGAGATCAAGATTTCGGTGTTGATTGACCGGGAGGAGGGCCTGCGGGCCATGCGGGTGGTCCACGAGGCGTTTGTCAGCTGAGAAGGCGGGGAAGGGCGGATGGGAGGCCGGCGGGGCTGCGGGGGCCTATGGGAAGCGAAGCCGCCTGTCCCACAGGTTGTGCCCGCCCGGGCTGCCGGGCCGCGCAGGCCCTGGTCGCTCCCGCAGGAGCGAAACTCCCCAGGACGACTACGATAACGGCAGGGCTTGTGTTTTTGGCACAGGCCCTGCCGTTGTGTTGTAGGCCGTCAGGCCGCGGTTTTGTGCAGCGGCGTTTTGGTGAGGATGGGGGCTATTGCGGTTATGTAGACGCCTGGCGGGGAAGCGCAAACCGCGGCCGGGGTTAGGGGTAGCCGCGTTCTCCCCAAAACAGCCCGCCGCGCGCCGTAGGCGCTGGAGGCGGGCGCATTTTGGGTTCACCGGCCTAAAAGCCTGTCCGTTCGCAGCTTAGCTGTCC
>JAAWGY010000110.1 GCA_022795575.1 Angelakisella sp.
CTAACGCCGCCTGGACCGCTTGGGCTCGGTTCTTCTGCTTGGGTGACAGCCTCAATCTCATCGTGTGGTTGCTCGATGCTTGGTTGGGCGGCTGGCCCTACCAGGGGACAGGCTCCAGCGGCCTTGCGGGGGGAGCGTTATGGTCCGCTCCCTCCTTCCGGTTGGCCTGACAAGGTGCCTCCGGCGGATCTGATTCCCTGCGGGGGGTTCCCTCCCTTCGGTCGGGTGGGGCCTCCGGCGGATCTGATTCCCTGCGGGGGGTTCCCTCCCTTCGGTCGGGTGGAGCCTCCGGCGGATCTGATTCCCTGCGGGGGGATGTGGGGGTTCGCTTTTGTGGTCTTTCCTGGGATGTGCGTTACTGGAAATGTTTACGCCTCGACCGCCTTCCGGTGGGGGAGTGGTTGGATATACTTGTGGTTTGTATCTATATTTGGTTGTGGGGCGGGCGCGTCTTAGGCCGGGGCTTGCTCCACCCGTTCAAAGAGGGCGTGGTACTTGGGGGGGATCACCCGGTCCTGGTGGTAGGCGCCAAAGTACCAGCGGGTAAACCGGTACCGCTGCTGGAGGCGGTCCATAAAGGCGGTAAGGGCCGTTACCTCGCAGACCTTGCCGGTGATGCAGGAATCGATGTTGGTGGGGGCCTGGTGGGAGGCTATGTAGTCCACCCCGCCCCCGGCGGCGTCCAGCCGGGCAAACCAGCCGTCCAGCTCGTCGTAGCCGGGCAGCTCCCCCGGCCACCAGCTCTGCCCCGCCTTGCGGAAGAGCATATCCCGGCTCTCCCCGCCCCCTACGGCCAGCAGCGTTTTGCCCTGGATGGTGAAGATCTGCCCCCGGATCAGGTGCCGGAGGTTGCCGCAGATGTGGTGGGTAAGCCCGCCGTTCCACTCCTCCACCGGGTAGCTGTTCAGCAGCTCCAGGTTGTCGTGGGTGCCCTCCAAAAACAGCACCGGGTAGCGGCGGCGGCCGATCCACTCCAGGGTTTCCCGCTCCTCCGGGCCCCCGTTCCAAAGAAAGCCAAAGTCCCCGCAGACCACCAGGGCGTCCTTGGGGCCCATCAGCCGCAGGCGCAGGGTGCCAAAGCGCCGCCGGTCCCCGTGCATATCTCCCGTAAAATAAAGCATCCCGCACCATCTCCCCATTGTTTACAAATTTCTGGTAGGATAATATCCGCCGATATGCTATAATAGCCGCAGAAGCCATCGCGGCAAAGGCTCCCGCTTTGCGCCGCGACTCAACTATTATTTTACCGGAAAAAGGAGAACTTGTCCATATGACCCGCAGGCTTGATCCGAAGAAGCTTCTCTCGCTGCTGCTGGTGGGCGCGCTGCTGCTGGCCCCGCTGCCCGCTTGGGGCGCCTCCTACCTCCCCTCCTTCCAGCCCTCCTCCCGGGGGGTGTACCTGGAAAACACCGATACCAACCAGGTGATCTTTGAACAGAACGCCGACCAGCAGATGGAGGCCGGGTACCTCACCAAACTGATGACCGCCCTGATGACGGTGGAATACATGGAGCAGAAGGGGCTGGACCTGGACGAGGAGAAGGTTCCCCTAAAGCTGTACATCCAAAACCTGGTCTACGGCAGCGCCAACCTGGGGGGCATCCTCCTGGGGGAGGAGGTCACGGTTCGGGGGCTGCTCTACTCGATGCTGCTGCAATCGGCCAACGAGGCCGCCATGATGCTGGGGGACTATGTGGGGGACGGCAGCATCGGCCACTTTGCGGATATGATGAACCAGCGGGCGGCGGAGCTGGGCTGCACCGGCACCTCTTTTGCGGACCCGGCTGGCTTCCGGGACGAGGAGCCCACCGAAAACAGCTGGACCACCCCCCGGGACATGGCCATCATCTTCCGGCGGGTGATGGAAAACGACCACCTGCGGAAGATCCTGCAAACCCGCAGCTTCGACATCGGCCCCACCAACCGCCACGACAGCCTCAACCAGTTTAACTACACCAACGCCCTCATGTCCTCCGCCAGCGAGTACTACTACGCCCCCACCGACGGCGGCTTTATCAGCGCGGCGGCGGGGGAGTCCCCGGGGATTGCGGTGATGGCCTCCACCGGAGGCTACGGCTACCTGCTGGTGCTGCTGGAAACCCCCGCCGGGGGGGATACCGCCGGCACCCGGCAGAATGTGTACCAGGAGGCCATCGACCTGCTACAGTGGGCCTTTGACAGCTTTGCGGTGCGCACCGTAATGGAGAAGGGGGAGATCGTGGAGGAGGTGGAGGTGAAGTACTCCTTTACCACCGACCATATGCCCCTTTCCACCGCCGAAACCTTTATGACACTGATGCCCAACGGGGTGGACCTGACCAGCATCCAGTACCGGTACGACCTGCCGGAGGCCATCGCCGCCCCGGTGGAAAAGGGGCTGGAGGTGGGGCGGCTCCACATCATCCTGGCCGACGAGGAGATCGGCTCGGTGCCGCTGATGACCACCGACAACGTGGAGGCCAGCCAGATCCTCACCTGGCTGGGGTGGGCGGAGGCCTCGGTGCACACCTTCTGGTTTAAGTTTGTGGTGCTGTTTATCATCTCCTTTGCCATCCTCTACACCTCGCTGCTGGTCCAGCTCCAGCGGCGCAAGCTGCGCCAGGGGAAGTACTCCCAGTACCGGGACCGGGAAAGAGGATGAGAAGAAGCTGCAACCCACGAGGAAGAAACTACGATTTCCCCCTTCCCGTTCGGAAAACTTTGTGATATAATGATACAACATGAACGCCAACGTCTGTAATCCGGCGCTTACAGGGCTTTTTTCCTGTCCCCTTGGGGATTCCTGGAAAAGATAGCCAATGATACCATTTCGCTCCGCTTCATGGTATAATAGAAAAAGAACAAAGGGTGCAGGGCAGCCGGTCTGTTCCTGTCCAGAAGGGGGCGAGGCTGATGGCGGGATTCCAGCTTCCTATTGCAAACACCATCCGGGACCAGGTGTACCAGCTGTTAAAAAACGAAATCTGTGAAGGTGTCTACGAGCCGGGGTACTGGCTCCAGGAAAAGGAGCTTGCCCAGCGGCTGCGTGTAAGCCGCTCCCCTGTGCGGGAGGCGCTGCTTCAGCTGAGCCGGGACGGGCTGGTGAAGAACATCCCCAACCGGGGGGTGTTTGTCCGGGAGTTTTCCATCCAGGACATCGAGGACGTCTTCGACCTGCGGATCATGATGGAGTCCTTCGCCATCCTCCACACCGGGCCGGAGCTTGGCGAGGCGGCAAAGGAGCGGCTGCTGGAGCTGCTGCGGGCCATCGAGCGGCCCCACGGGGAGGGGGACCGCAAGGCGTACATCGCGGCGGATATCCTCTTCCACCACAGCCTTATTGAGCTTTGCGGCAACGAGTTTTTGGTCAAGGCCTACGGGGATATCTACTCGATGATTAAGCAGTTCTGCATCTACTCCCTCATCGACCTGGCCCGGTTTAACAACTCCATGAGCGAGCACCGGCAGATTGTCCACGCCCTGGTGACGGGGCGGATTGAAGAGGCAGAAAAGCACAACCGGCTGCACCTGGAGCTGACCAAAGCAAAGCTGGCCGAGGTACTGGCCGAAAAGCGGGGCGAAAAAAGGCGGCCGTAGCCAAAGGCGGCCCTGCATCACACCAAAAAAGAAGGACGGATGACCCGATGGAAGAGAGCTGTATACTCCACCTGCAAAAGCAGTTCCAAAAATTCAGCGACCTGTACCTCTGCCACTGCGGCCGGTCGCAGTGCTCGTCGCTGTACATCTGCGGCCCGGCGGTGCGGCCAAACTACCTGATCTACTACATCCTGGAGGGCGGGGGCCGGTACAGCATCGAGGGGCAGGATTATCTGCTTACCAAGGGGGAGGGCTTTCTGGTCCCCCCCAACCGGGAGGTCCTTTTGCAGGCGGACGGAGACGAGCCCTGGACCTACCTTTGGGTGGCCGTTGACGGCACCCGCTGCGGGGCCTGCCTGCGGTCGTTGGGGCTGGGGGAGGATCAGCTGACCTTCCGGTACCGGGACGACGGCGGGGAGCTGGTCCGGCTGGTGGACGCCATGATCGCCAGCAACCCCCTGGACGATGCCTCGGCCTTTGCCATCCAGGGGATGCTGTGCCAGCTCTTCGCCTGCCTGGCCCGGGGCATCAGCCCGGGGAGCAGCCTTACCCAAACCGAGCGGCGGAACCTGTATGTCCACCGGGCGCTGGAGTACATCCACAACAACTACGGCAGCGGCATCACCGTTGCGGAGGTGGCCCAGGCGGTGGCCCTGGACCGGAGCTATCTTTTCACCCTGTTCCGGCGGGTGCTGGATATCTCCCCCCGGGACTACCTCACCCGGTTCCGTCTTACCCGGGCCAAGGAGCAGCTGGCCCACACCGACGCCTCGGTGTCCAGCATCGCCTACAGCTGCGGCTACCAGGACCCCCGGGTGTTTACCCGGGCCTTCCGGCAGGAATTTGGCGTAACGCCGGCCAGCTACCGCCGGGAGGCCAGGCAGGAGCTGACGGAAGAGGAGGAGGGGCCCCGGGACGGCGCTGGCTCCTCCGACAGCGGGAAGTAAGCAGCCCCGCCGGCAGGATGTGTGCGGCGGTGACAGATGCGGCTTTTTGGGAACGCGGCAGGGGGCGGTTGCTCTCTGCCGCGTCTGCCTGCTTCTTCGTTGTCTCCCCGGCCCATCCCGGACTTGCCTGCGGCCCGGTAAAATGCTACAATAGGGTGGAATTTGGAAGGGGGCGGCGCCTTGGCAAAGGGAGCAGGCTGCCCCCGGGAGGAACGCCTCCTCCCGGGGCTGGTGCTGGCGGCGGCAGGCGGGTTTTTGGATACTTACACCTATTTTACCCGGGGCGGCGTCTTTGCCAACGCCCAAACCGGCAACATGGTGCTGCTGAGCATCGCCGCCGCCCGGGGGGAGCTGCTCCGGGCCGGGCAGTACCTGATCCCTGTCCTCGCCTTTACCCTGGGGGTGATGGCCACCGAGGGCCTCCGGGCCCGGGAGGAGGCGGGCGGGGGAGGCCGCTGGCGGCGGCAGGTGCTGCTCATCGAGGCCGCGATTTTAGGGGTGGTGGGGCTGCTGCCCCCGGGGATTCCGGACGCTGTGGTGAACACCACGATCTCCTTCCTCTGCGCCATGCAGGTAAACGCCTTCCGGCAGCTGGAGGGGATGCCCTACGCCACCACCATGTGCACCGGCAACCTCCGCTCCTGCGCCGGCCTTCTGTGGCGGTGGCTCTTTGCCCGGGACCGCCAAGCCGGGGGCAGGGCCGCCCGGTACCTGTGGGTGATGCTGGCCTTCTGCGCCGGGGCGGCGGCGGGGGTTCCCTGTACCGCGCTGCTCAAGGGCCCCTCGGTCTGGCTCTGCGGGGCGCTGCTGCTGACGGTGTGGGCCGGCCTTGGCGGCCCGGAGAAGGGAAAGGGGTGAGGAGATGGCACGGATACTGGCCCAGGAGCAGGATACCATCGCCGCCATCGCCACCGGCCAGGGGGGCGGCATCGGGATGGTCCGCCTTTCCGGCCCGGAGAGCCTTGCGGTGGCGGGGCGGGTGTTTTTCCCCCGGGACAGGGGCAGGCAGGTGGAGGCCATGGGCGGCTACACCGGGGCCTACGGCCAGTTCCGGGAGGGGGAAACTGTGGTGGACGACGGGGTTCTCTTTGCCTACCGCGCCCCCAAAAGCTACACCGGGGAGGAGATGGCGGAGCTCTGCTGCCACGGCGGCGGCTATGTTATGGAGCGGGTGCTGGCCCTCTGCCTGGGGGCGGGGGCGCGGCTGGCCCGGCCGGGGGAGTTTACCCGCCGGGCGCTGCAAAACGGCAAGCTGAGCCTCACCCAGGCGGAGGGGGTGGCGGACATCATCTCGGCCCAAAGCGGCCAGGCCCTATGCGCCGCCCGGGAGCTCCGGCAGGGGGCCCTCCACCGGGCGGTGATGGGGGTGGCGGACCGCCTCACCGATACCGCCGCCCACATTGCGGCCTGGATCGACTACCCGGAGGAGGATGTGGAGGAGGTGCTGGTGACAGAGGTGGAGGAGGTCCTCTGCGCCTGCCGCAGGGAGCTGGACCGCCTCACCGGCAGCTACCACGCCGGGCGAGTGCTGCGGGAGGGGATCTCCGCCGCCATTGTGGGGAGCCCCAACGTGGGCAAATCCACCCTGATGAACCTGCTGGCGGGGGAGGAAAAGAGCATCGTTACCGAAATCCCCGGCACCACCCGGGACGTCATCCGGGAGCAGGTGCGGGTGGGGGAGGTGCTGCTGAACCTTTCGGACACGGCGGGGCTGCGCCAGACCGATAACCGGGTGGAGATGCTGGGGGTGGCCCGGTCGCTGGAGCTTCTGGACCGCAGCAGCCTGGTTCTGGCGGTCTTCGACGCCGGCCGGGAGCTGGACGCCGGGGACATCGACCTGCTGAAGCGGCTGGACGGCCGGCTGGCCATCGGGGTGCTGAACAAATGCGACCTGCCCCTCCGCCGGGCCGACGGGGGGATGATCCGGCGGCACACCCGGGGAATGGTAGAGCTTTCCGCCAAAGCGGGGACGGGGGTAGAGGAGCTGGGCAGGCTTGTTGGCGAGCTTACCGGGACAGCGGGGCTGGATCCGTCGGCGGGGATCATTGCCAACCAGCGGCAGCTAAGCTGTGCCCTCCGGGCGGTCCAAAGCCTGGACGAGGGGCTGGAAGCCCTGGGCTGGGGCCAGACGCTGGACGCGGTTTCGGTTTGCGTCGAGGAAGCCCTGGACAGCCTCCTGGAGCTTACCGGCCAGCGGGCCAACGCCGAGATTATCGACCGTGTGTTTGAGAATTTCTGTGTTGGGAAGTGACGAGGGCGCATTTGTGGCGGCTTCGGGGGAATGGGGCTTTAGGCCCATCCGCCCAAAATACGCCCGTCGCCACCACCAAACATAGCCGCAAACCAGTAAGCCTACCCGCCCCTTCCCCCCGCAGGGAATCAGATCCGCCGGAGGCACCACCCGACCGTAGGGAGGGAGCCCCCCGCAGGGGATCAGATCCGCCGGAGGCTCCACCCGACCGAAGGGAGGGAACCCCCCGCAGGGAATCGGATCCGCCGGAGGCACCTTGTCAGGCCAACCGGAAGGAGGGAGCGGGCCATAACGCTCCCCCCGCAAGGCCGCTGGGGCCTGTCCCCCAGCAGGGCCAGCCGCCCAACCAAGCATCGAGCAACCACACGATGAGATTGAGGCTGTTACCTATGCAGAAGAACCGAACCCAGGCGGTCCAGGCGGCGTAAGGGGAGCGCTCCCCAAGCGACTGACGCCTTTGGCCGTCGGGTCCAGGGCGCAGCCCTGGTCGCTCTTTGGTTACTTTCTGG
>JAAWGY010000111.1 GCA_022795575.1 Angelakisella sp.
CGGGCCAGGGCGATGCGCTGCTGCTGCCCGCCGGAAAGGTCGGAGGGGAAGACCTCCTCCAGGCCGGTGAGGCTGGTGTGCTCCATGGCCTCCTTTACCCGCTGGGCGATCTCGGTTTTGTTGACCTTCTGGATCTGGAGAGGGAAGGCCACGTTGTCAAAGACGTTCATGTGGGGCCAGACGGCAAAGGACTGGAAAACCATCCCCAGCCCCCGCTCCTCCGGCGGAACGTAGAGGTTTTTGTCCTTGATGGAAACGGGGCGGCCGCAGAGCTCAATTTCCCCCTCGCTCAGGTCCTCAAAGCCGGCGATCATCCGCAGGGTGGTGGATTTGCCGCAGCCGGAGGGCCCCAGGAAGGAGAAGCACTCCCCCTCGTGGACGCTGAGGTTAAAATCGTCTACAGCGACGATATCCCCCAGTGTTTTGGTGGTAAACCGCTTGGTGACATGACGAAGGATGACCTGATCCATCCCTTAAACCCCCTTCCTGTCTTTGGTGGCCTGGGTAACGATGGTGTTGCAGATGATGATGATGACGATGGCCACGCTTCCCAGCGCCGCCGCCTGGGGGATCATGCCCGCGTCACGCAGCGAGTAGATCTGGACGCCCAGGGTGCGGGTGTAGGGCCCGTACAGCAGGATGGAGGTAGTTACCTCCCGCATGGCGGGCAGGAAGATAAGGAAGAAGCCGGAGACCATGGCCGGACGGATCAGAGGCAGGGTGACGTCGGTGAGGCTTTCCATGTGGGAGGCGCCGCAGGTGCGGGCTGCCTCCTCCAGGGAGGGGTGGACCTGGAGCAGCGCCGCCGAGGAGCTCTTCATCGAGAAGGAGAGGTACCGGGCGATGTAGGCCACCAGGATAATCCAGATGGTGTTGTACAGGCTGATGCCCAGGATGTTGCCCGACCAGGCCAGGATGACGCCGATGGCCAGCACGGTGCCGGGGAGGGAGTAGGGCAGCACCGAGAGAACCTCCAGCACCTCCTTGCCCTTGGGCCGGATCTTCTGCACCACGTAGGCAATCAGGGTGCCCAGGAACATACAGATGATGCCGGCGGCGATGGAGACGAAGAGGGAGTTCTTCACCGAATCGATGGTGCCGGAGGCGGCAAAGATCCGCTTGTAGTTCTGGAGGGTGAAGTTCTCCGGGACCAGGGGCAGGCCGTAGGCCTTTACCAGGCTTACCAGGAAGATCATCACCAGGGGCACGATAACGATAAGGATCAGGGTGGCGATGCAGAGGATGAGGAGGGGGATACGGGCCCCCCGAAGCTTGATGAGGGTGGGCCTCATGCTCTTGCCCTTGATGATGTCGTAGCTGCCGGAGCTGAGGATCTTCTTTTGCAGCACCAGGGCGGTAAAGACCACGATTACCAGCATAATGGAGAGGGCCGCGCCCTGGCGGATGCCCTCAAAGCTGCCGCCTGCCCGGGAGATAACGGCGTAGATCTTGGTGGGCAGGGTGTAGATGCCCTGGGAGAAGCCCAGGATGGAGGGCACGCCGAAGTGGGCCAGGGAGGTGGTAAGGATCAGCAGCGCGCCGGCCGAGATGGCGGGCACCACCAGGGGCAGGGTGATTTTGCGGATGACGGTCATCTGCCTGGCGCCGGCGATGCGGGCGCATTCCTCCAGGGTGGGGTCCATCCGCTCCAGGGCGCTGACCACCTGCATAAAGACAAAGGGGAAGTAGTAGGACAGCTCCACAAAGACGATGCCCCCAAGGGTGTTGATGTTCACCGGGGCGGAGGAGAGGCCGAAGACCTCCATCAGGAGCTTGTTGAGGTAGCCGGACCGGCCGTTGAGGAGCAGGTCCCAGGCCATGGCCCCCAGGAAGGGGGGGAACATATAGGGGATGTTAAAGAGGGCGCGCATCAGCCCCTTGGCGGGGATATCGCTGCGGCCCAGCAGCCAGGCGTAAAAGGTGCCCACAATGGTCCCCAGCACCGTCACCCAAAAAGCGATTTTGATGGTGTTCCACATGGCGGCCAGGTTGCCCTTATCGGTAAGCTGGCTGCTGAAGAGCTTGGGGTCAAAGTGGCCCTGGAAGAAAAACGCGTTGTAGATGATGGAGACTACCGGGATTACCACCACCACCAGCAGCAGCACCACGGTAAGGGCGGTCATCACGCCGTCCATACTAAAACGCTTGCCGTCAATCGCGGCCAGATCCTTGTTGCGGCCAACCTTTGTCATGCCGATACCTCCTTCTCCGGGTAGAAGCGGTAGTTCAGGAGCCGGATACCGGTTTCCTGCCCCTCCTTCATCACGCCGTATTTGGCGGCGTCCAGGGTGTTCTGCTGGATGCGCAGCTCCCGGCCGCCCAGGTCCACAAAGTAGTCGTACTCGCTGCCCAGGAATACCGACCGCTTTACCTTAACCCGCAGGGGGGAGGCGTTGTCAAAGACGATGTCGTTGGGCCGCACACCAACCTCCAGCCGTTTGGAGGTATCGGTGCCCTGGGGCAGCTTTCCGTCGGCCCAGGGGAAGGAGGCCTCGCCGGGCTTTAGGGTGATGGCGCCGCCGGCCACATCCACCGGGATAAAGTTGGATACCCCGATAAACTCGAAGGTGAAGCGGTTGGCGGGGTGGAGGATGATGTCCTCGTCGGTGCCCAGCTGGCAGAGGTTGCCGCCGGGCTCCATAATGGCCATCCGGTCGCAGAGCTGTAGGGCGGACTGCTGGTCGTGGGTGATGTACAGAACGGTGGTGCCGCTCTTGCGCTGGATCTCCCGGATTTCGGCCAGCATCTGCTCCCGGAGCTTGGCGTCCAGGTTGGTGATGGGCTCATCCATCACGATGATGTCCCCGTTGCCCACCAGGGCCCGGGCGATGGCCACCCGCTGTTGCTGCCCGCCGGAAAGCTGGCTGGGCAGGTGGTTTTTGTACTCGGTCATGTTCACCATGGCCAGGGCGTTGTCCACCCGGTCGGCAATCTCCCCCTTGGGGACGCGGCGCTTTTTTAGGGAGTAGCCCACGTTTTCGGCCACCGTCATATGGGGCCATACGGCGTAATCCTGGAAGACGATACCGATGTTGCGGCGCTCCACCGCCATGTTGATGCGGCGGCTGGCGCTGAAGATGCAGGTATCCCCCACGTAAATCTCCCCGGTTTCCGGCTTGTTGAGGCCCAGCAGGCACCGGACCAGGGTGGTTTTGCCGCAGCCGGAGGGGCCCACCAGACAGAGGATCTCGCCGCTTTCAATCTCCAGGCTAAAGTCCTTTAGAATCTGGTTGTTGCCGTACTTGAAGGAGATGTTCTTAAATACAACCTTAGACAAATGCTTTCCTCCTCACACAGTTTAGTAGAAGGGATCTGCTTTGAACCCCCTCCGCATCCCGGCATACGCGGCGCGCAGGGAGGATGCAAAGCAGATCCCGGAAGCTTTGCTGGAAAAAGGGGCGGGGGCAGCAGACGCTGTCTCCCCGCCCCTGCCGCCGGTTCCGGCGACATTCTGTTTTTGCTATGTAGAGGTAGGATTACAGGCCCCAGATGCCGTTAAAAGCGGTCAGGTTGGCCTCGCTGTCCGCGGCCAGCTTCGCCATATCGCACTCCAGGAAGGAGGGGATGGTGGTAAGGTCCACAGACTGGGTGACATCGGTACGCACAGAGACCAGGTTGTTGGCAACCAGGATCTCCTGGCCCTCCTTGGAGAGGATGAAGTCGTACAGCAGCTTGCCGTTGGCCTCGTTGTTGCAGTCCTTCACCAGGCCGATGGGGCTGGCGATGGAGACGGTCTCCTCGGGATACAGGAAGGTGATGGGGGAACCGTCCTTGATGAGGTTGGCAGAGACGTAGTCCAGGCAGACGCCCACCTTGTAGGCGCTGGCGGCCAGCTGGTTGTGGGTGGCGGTGGTGCCGCTCTCCAGCAGGCAGCCGTTGTCATGCAGCTTCTGCATATAGTCGGTGCCGTACTTGTCGCTGCACATAATGGCGTTCATCCAGTACTTGGTTGTGCCGGCGGTGCCGGGGTCGGACATAACAACCTGGTCCTTCCACTTGGGATCCAGCAGGTCGTTCCAGGTCTTGGGGGCCTCCTCGGGGGTGACAAGGGCGTTGTTGTAGGCAATGCCTACCCCAACCAGACGGCCGGCGGTGTAGTAGCCCTCGGGATCCACATAGGCCTTATCGATGGCGCCGCCATCCAGCTCGGGGGAGGTGTAGGGCTGCAGGATGTTGTTCTCCTTAAAGGAGACGTAGTCGGCAGCGTCGCCCACCCAAATGACGTCGGCGTCCACATGGCCGGCCTGGGCCTCGGTGGAGATCTTGGTGACAACCTTGCTGGTGCCGGCGAAGTAGTACTCCATCTTGATGTTGGGGTACTTCTTGTTGAAGCCCTCCTTGATGGCGATGAGCTGCTCCTCCTGCATGGAGGAGTAGAGCATTACCGAGCCGGTGGCATCGGAGCCGGCGGGGGTGGCGTCGGAGGAGGGGGCGGGGGTCCCGGCGTCGCTGCTGGGAGTGGGGGCGGGGCTGGCGGGGGCAGGGGCGGGAGAACCGCCGCAGCCGGCCAGCAGGGTCAGGACCATCGCAGCGGCCAGAGCCATGCTCAGATAGGTCTTCTTCATGGTGTATCAATTCCTTTCTCTTTTGGAGTTTTTCGACAGGGGGGCAGGCAGACACCAAACCGCCTCTATCCCGTTCATTGTAGCACGTTTCGGAGGCCTTGAAAAGTTCAATTTTCCGCAAAAGGGGGTGTGTCCTATTTTTGAACCACCCATGAACAAAATACAAAACCGCCTGCAAAACGGCTTTACAGGCGGCTTTTTGGTATCTGTGGGTTCAGGCGGTGCGGGAAGGGCCCGGGGGAGTGTCCCCGCCGGACAGGTCGGCCCGAAACTGGCTGGGGGTTTTGCCGGTGTACTTTTTGAAGAGGACAAAAAAGTACTTGATGTTGTGATGCCCCGCCTGCCGGGCCAGCTGCTCCACCGGGGCGTCGGATTCCCGCAGCAGCTTGCAGACCTTGTCGATGCGCACGTGCTGGATGGCGTCGTTGATGGACATCCCCGCCGCCGCCCGGAATTGCCGGTTGAGGTAGCTTTGGTTCATATCCAGCTGGGCGGCGATCATCTGGCTACAGCAGTCCTCGTCGTGGTAGAGCCGGTAAATCTGCTCCCACACTGCGCCGCAGAGGCTTTCGCTGGCCTGCTGCTGGGAGGCGGCCACCGCCTCGGTAATCTGGATCAGCCGGCTGTCCACAGCCTCCTGCAGGGCGGTAAGGCTGCCAAAGCTCTCCCAGGCAGCCGCCGGCGCCTCCAGCCCGTACTTGGCCTGGAGGCCGGAGAGCATCTTATCCACATAGTGGATGGCGAAGGAGAAATCCTGGTACCGGTCCCGCCGGATCCGCCCCAACAGCAGCAGCCACTGGGCCTGGGCCTCCTGGAGCTGCCCCTTTTTGAGGGCCGATTCCATAGCGGCGACAATCTCCGGGGAAAAGCCGCTGGTTTCGCTGCATTCGGTGAGCAGCTCCTGGCAGAACACCCGCTGGGTGGGGTAGACAAAGGCCAGCCGGGCCAGCTCCTCCAGGGCGGCAAAGGCCTCCACCAGCTGTTCCCCGGAGTAGCAGGGCAGGCTGACGAACACCGGCCCGGCCCCGGCGGCGCTCCGGATGGCGGGGAGGAGGTTGTTGCGGCCCTTGTTGGTGCAGGCGGGCAGCACAAACGTCACCCCCAGCTCGGAATCCGCCACCATGGCCCCCGGCTGGGCCAGCAGCAGGTCGTAGAGCCTTTGGGGGACGTCCTCCTCGGCGGCGATAATCACAATAGGAGGCTGGGCGGAGGGGGGGAAGATGCCCCGGCGCAGCTCCTGGAAGCGGCGGTTCTCCTCGTAGGCCCGGTGGCGGGAGAGGAGCTGGTCAAACTTTTCGGTGGAATCCCGGCCGTCCAGGTCGGCGGTGGTCAGCGCCCGGGAGATGTGGAGGAAGGTGGGGAGGATGTAGACCAACAGGTAGACAAACAGGACGATGAGCACCACGCTAAGGAGGGCAAAGAGGATAAACACCACCCGCTGGATGTGGACCAGCCCCGGGGCGGTGGCCTCCAGCTGGAAGGCCTCCAGATAGTACCAGCCGGTTTTGCCCAGCTGGTGGTAAACCCAGCAGGAGGAGAGGAAGGGGGAATTATCCGGCAGGACATAACCGCTGCCGGGGCTGAGGGCAAAGCTGGCCTCGAAGACCTCCCAGGGGGGCAGGTCCAGCGCCGCCGCCGATGGGATGACGGGCTGTCCCTGGGCATCCACAATGACGTGCCGGTCCCGGGAGAGGGTGCCCAGCAGCTGGTTTTCGTACCAGGAGGCGTTGATGTCCAGCAGCATCGAGCTAAAGCCATAGGTCCCCTCCTCATAAAAGAGGAAGGAGTAGAAGGAGGCGGTTTCGGTCTGGCGGCGGAAGGGTACCAGGTAGGAGCGGCGCTCCGGGTGGAGGAGCAGCTCCGCCGCCTCCTGGTCGTGGAAGCTTTCCGAGGGGGCGGAGCCGTAGCTGCTCTCGGAGG
Source organism: Angelakisella sp. (assembly GCA_022795575.1). Taxonomy (GTDB): domain Bacteria; phylum Bacillota; class Clostridia; order Oscillospirales; family Ruminococcaceae; genus Angelakisella. Next base: position 6,486 of record JAAWGY010000111.1, read on the forward strand.
TAAAGACGGTATCCAGGTTCTGGTTATAGACCATCACATGGTCGATAAAGTTGCTGCTGCTGGCGAAGTTGCCCAGGTCCCGGTGGCCGATGGTCCGCTCCGACCAGGAGAGGTTGGCGCTGGTGCGCAGGGTGCGGATGGAGGAGGTATAGAACATCTGCATGGCGGAGGTGCGGATGTTGGCGTTGGAGCGGTCCAGCACCGAGTCCACGTAGTTGCCGAAGCTGTCGCTGGCGGCGGTGACGCTTTGGAGGGCGGCGGTACGGAATTGGAAGAAGAGGAAAACCGACAGGGCCAGGAAGGCCAGCAGCAGGAGGATACAGCCTCCCACCTGGATCAGGCGGCGCTGGTTCAGCTTTTTTTCCAAGGGCGTTCCCTCCTTCCGGGGTGGGGCGTGGCTCCCGAATTTTCTTCATACATTATAGTGTATCGTGGAAAAAAGGTCAACTGCGGCGTTGGCCGGGTGTGGGGAGGTATAGGGTTGTGAAGCGGCCTGTCCCACAGGTTGCGCCTGCCCGGGCGTGGGCGTGGGGGCCCTCTGCGGAGGACCCAGGGACCTTCGGTCCGCCACGCCCCACGGGGGAACCAGTTCCCCCGTGTGCCCCCTCCGCCCTCCGGGGGAGCCCTATGGGAAAGAAAACCACCTGCCCCTCACGTTGTGCCCGCCCGGGCTACCGGGCCGCAGGTCCAGGGCCGCGCAGGCCCTGGTCGCTCCCGCAGGAGCGAAACTCCCCAGGACGACTATAA
>JAAWGY010000112.1 GCA_022795575.1 Angelakisella sp.
GACCGCAGTCGACGGAGAGGTTCCCCCCGCAGGGGCCGTCCCCCAAAGGGCTGCGCCAGCAGCCCCCACGGCCAACCGCCGAAGGCGGCTCTTAGGCCGTGCCTCCCCTGAAAGGGGAGGTGTCGCCCGCAGGCGACGGAGGGGTTCCCCCGCAGGGGCCGCTCCCCTCGGCCACAAGCCCCGACATTCCGATAGCCGTCCTGGGGAGTTTCGCTCCTGCGGGAGCGACCAGGGCGCTGCCCTGGACCTGCAAGCCTTTGAAAAGGCTTGACCGAAACTTTTGCGGCCTGCGGCGCTGTGGCGGCAGGCGGCTGCGTTTTTTACCCCAAAAGGAGGTGGCCGCCATCAAAGAATTTTTCAAAACAACCCGGTTCCGGGTGCTCTTGGTGGTGGGTGCCCTGCTCTTCGCCTTCCTGCTCCGGGCCATCTATACCGGCGGACTCATGCCCCTCCTCTCCAGCGCGGGGGGGATTCTTGTGGTGCCGCTAAACAGCCTCAGCGCCGCCGCCGGCAACGCCATCCAGGAGCGCTTCGGCCCCTTCCTCAACGCCGGCCGCGTCCACGACGAAAACCTCGCCCTCCGGGCCGAAATCCAGGACCTCAAAGAGCAGCTCATCGACTACGAAGCCGTCAAGATGGAAAACGAGCAGTTCCGGGAGCTGCTGGAGATTAAGGAGCGCAACTCCGACCTGATCTTTGAACCCGCCACCGTGGTCGGCCGTACCCCCGATGACTGGTTCGGCTCCTTTACCATCGATGTGGGTACCTACCACGGCGTCGGCCTCCGCTGCCCCGTCATCACCAGCGAGGGCCTGGTGGGTATCGTCACCGAGGTGGGCCACGGCTACTCCAAGGTCCAAACCATCCTGGATGCCTCGGTCAACATCGGCGGCGTGGATATCCATACCCTGGATACCGGTATCATCACCGGCTCCATCCCCCTCTCCCAGGAGGGGAAGTGTAAGCTGGGCTTCCTCCCCCGGGAAAGCGGCGCCATCCCCGGGGATACCATCGTTACCTCCGGCACCGGCGGCCTGCTGCCCCGGGGCCTGATTATCGGGGAGATTGAGTCGGTGGAGATGGAAACCACCGGCCTCTCCCTCTATGGGGTAGTTACCCCTGCCGCCGATATCCTGGGGGCAAAGCAGGTCTTTGTCATCACCGATTTTGGCGGCAAGGACGAGGAAAACGCCCTTATGGTCCAGGGCGCCCCCCAGCCGGAAGAGCAGACGCCGGAGGCGGGCCCGGACGGGCAGGGGGAGGAGTAACGGCTATGGCAAAAACCCGTTTTGTGGCGCTTAAATTTGCGGTATACGCCGCCGTCGCCCTGCTGCTGACGGTGGTGCAGAACACCCCGGGGCTGCTGCTCATCGGCAGTGCCAAGCCGATGCTTACCGCCGCCTTCGCCATTGCGGTGGCGATGTTTGAGGGGGAGCTTGCAGGGGCCTTTGCAGGGGCCTTTGGGGGGTTTTTGTGCGATCTCTTTTCCTATTACCGGTTCGGCTATTACGCCCTGATGCTCTTTATCTGCTGCCTCATGGTGGGGCTTTTGGTCCAGGGGTATATGCGGCCGGTGGTGATGAACTGCTGCCTCTTCACCTTCCTGGCCATGCTGGCGGCCCAGGGGGTGGCTTTTTTCTTCCTCTTTCTCATCCGCGGCTACGAGGGGACCAACATCCTCTTCCTCTCCCGGATGCTCCCCCTCTGCATCTACACGGCAGCAGCCGCGGTGCCCGCCTTTTTGGCGGTGCGGTGGCTCCACCAGCGCTTCCAACGGCTGATCTATCCGGCGGAATAGGGCGCCGCCCCCTTGCCGGGATTCCCACAGGGAGGTATCCATGAACCCAAAAGAAGAACGCTTTCGGTTTTTTCTCACCGGCGCCGTCGTCGCCCTGATCCTCTTCGCCTTTGTCTACCAGCTGGTCTTTATCCAGATCACCCAGGGGGAGGCCTACAAGCGCAAGGTGACACAGGGGTACACCCGTACCCAAACCGTCACCGCCGCCCGGGGGGAGATCGTCGACCGCTACGGGAGGTCCTTTGCCACCAACCGCATCAGCCTGGACATCATTCTGGACCAGGCCTACCTCCCCGCAGGGCAGGAAAACCAGGTGATCTACGAGCTGATCCAGCTGCTGGAAAGCCTGGGCCAGGGCTGGACCGACAACCTCCCCGTCAGCGAGCCTGTCCTGGGCGCCGACGGCCAGTACCACTACTCCTTCCTCCCGGACCGGGAAAGCCAGGTTGCCCGGCTGAAAAGCGACCTCCATGTGGAGGCCTACGCCACCGCCGACGACTGTATGTGGCGGCTCTGCGCCCCGTCCTACTACGACCTGGGCCACAGCGCCGATGAGGAGGAGGAAAAGCGCCACCCCCGCCCCTGGGCCGACGACCCCGCCGCCCAGCGCAAGCTGGCGGGGGTTCGGTACGAGATGGCCCAGCAGGACTTTAGCTATAAAAACAACTACATCTTTGCCACCGACGTCAGCAATACCGTGGCCACCAACGTCCAGGAGCGGCGGTACGCCCTCCCCGGGGTGGACGTGGTGCAAAGCACCGTCCGGGAGTTTTCCAACGGCACCCTGGCCCCCCACATCATCGGCATCACCGGCCCCCTTTACCGGGAGGATATGGAGGCGCTGAAGGAGCAGGGCCTGTGGTGGAGCGAGGACAACCAGCAGGGCTACCGGGCCAGCGACGTCATCGGCCGCAGCGGCATCGAGTCCGCCTACGAAAGCGTGCTCCGGGGCAGCAACGGGGAGCGGCGGATCACCATCAACGCCCAGCACCAGGTGGTGGATGTCACCGAGACGGTCCCCCCCACCCCCGGCGGAACGGTGGTGCTCACCCTGGACCAGGACCTGCAAAAGGTGGCCCAGGACGCCTTGGCCGACCAGATCGCCCTGCTGCAAAAAAACACCACCATCAACGAGGGCAAGGACGCCAGCGCCGGGGCCGCCGTCTGTGTTGCGGTAAAGACCGGGGAGGTGCTGGCCGCCGCCACCTTCCCCAGCTACGATAACAGCAGCTACTACCAGGACTACGCCCGGCTCTCCCAGCAAAAGCCGGAGCCCTACCTTAACCGGGCCACCATGGGGCTCTACCGCCCCGGCTCCACCTACAAGCCCTGTGTTGCCACCGCCGGCCTTGCGGAGGGGGTGGTGGGGGAGACCGAAACGGTGCTCTGCACCGGCGTTTACACCCGGCTGGATCCCTTCCTCCCCCGGTGCCTCTACGTCAACGGCAACATCGACGTCCGCCACGCCCTACAGGTTTCCTGCAACGTCTTTTTTTACGAAACCGGCTGGCGGCTGGGCATCGACCTGCAAAACGAGTACGCCGCCCACTTTGGCCTGGGGGATTACACCGGCATCGAGATTGGCGAGGCCAAGGGCCAGCGCTCCAGCCGTGAGACCCGGGAGGCGGTGGGGGATACCTGGAACAACGGCGACATCATCCAGTCGGCCATCGGCCAGCTGGACCACGGCTTTACCCCCATCCAGCTGGCCAGCTATACCGCCACCCTGGCCAGCGACGGCCAGCGGATGCAGCTGCACCTGGTAAAATCGGTAAACGGTTACGGCTCCGGGGCGGTGGAGGTAAAGACCGAGCCCAAGGTGGTGGACCAGGTCCCGGCCAGCCCGGAGGTCTTCCAGGTGGTGCGGGAGGGGATGATTGCCGCCAGCCAGCCCGGGGGCACCTCTGCCCAAAGCTGGATAGACTTCCCCATGACGGTGGCCTCCAAAACCGGCACGCCGGAATCGCTGGACAACCTCACCTCCACCTACATCTGCTATATGCCGGCGGAGGACCCGGAGATCGCCATCGCGGTGGTCATCGAGGACGGCGGCCAGGGCTACACCGGCGCGCCGGTGGCCCGCAAGATCGCGGACCAGTACTTCTTCGGCGGCATCCGCACCGAAACGGTGACGCCCCCGGGGGTGCTGCTGCCCTGAATTGCGGTCCCCTCCCCGTTGTCTTTTCCCTGTCCCCATGGTAAAATAGCTAACATCACACCCCACCCTGCCCAAAGGAGGCCCGCTTATGTCCTTTCCAAAGGAGAATATCCGCAACTTCTGCATCATCGCCCATATCGACCACGGAAAAAGCACCCTGGCCGACCGTATTTTAGAGGCCACCGCCTCGGTTTCCCAGCGGGAAATGGAGGCCCAAATCTTAGATAATATGGAGCTGGAAAAGGAACGGGGCATCACCATCAAGGCCCGGGCGGTGCGTCTTTATTACGACGGGGATAACGGGCAGCGGTACCAGTTTAACCTTATCGATACCCCCGGCCACGTGGACTTTGGCTACGAGGTCAGCCGCTCCCTGGCCGCCTGCGAGGGGGCCGTGCTGGTGGTGGACGCCAGCCAGGGCATCGAGGCCCAAACCCTGGCCAACACCTACCTGGCGGTGGACCACGGCCTGGAGGTGGTGCCGGTGATCAACAAAATCGACCTCCCCGCCGCGGACCCGGACCGGGTGGCCCACGAGGTGGAGGACATCATCGGCATCCCCGCCCTGGACGCCCCCCGCATCTCGGCCAAAAACGGCCTGAACATCCACGACGTGCTGGAGCGGATCGTCAGCGACATCCCCGCCCCCAAGGGGGAGGACGCAAAGCCCCTGAAGGCGCTGATCTTTGACTCCCTCTACGACCCCTACAAGGGGGTAATCGTCTACGTCCGGGTGATGGAGGGCTCGGTAAAGCCGGGGATGACCATCCGGATGATGGCCACCGGGGCGGAGTTTGGGGTGGTGGAGGTGGGCTCCATGGGGGCTACCTCCCTGAACCCCCTGCCGGAGCTTTCCGCCGGGGAGGTGGGGTACATCACCGCCTCCATCAAAACGGTGCAGGATACCCGGGTGGGGGATACCGTCACCGGGGCGGAAACCCCCACCCCGGAGGCGCTGCCCGGCTACCGCCGGGTAAACCCCATGGTCTTCTGCGGCATCTACCCCGCCGACGGGGCCCGGTACCCCGACCTGCGGGAGGCCCTGGAAAAGCTCCAGCTCAACGACGCCGCCCTCTCCTTTGAGCCGGAGACCTCGGTGGCCCTGGGCTTCGGCTTCCGGTGCGGCTTTTTGGGGCTGCTGCATATGGAGATCATCCAGGAGCGGCTGGAGCGGGAGTACAACCTGGACCTGATCACCACCGCCCCCAGCGTGGTCTACCGCCTCACCCTCACCAACGGCGAGGTCCGCCGCATCGATAACCCCACCAACTACCCGGACCCGGCCACCATCGCCGGGGCGGAGGAGCCCTTTGTCAAGGCCAGCATCTTCACCCCCAGCGAGTTTATCGGCACCATCATGGACCTTTGCCAGGGGCGGCGGGGGGTGTACAAGGACACCAAGTACCTGGATACCGACCGGGTGGAGCTCCACTACGACCTGCCCCTGGCCGAGATCATCTACGATTTCTTCGACGCCCTAAAGTCCCGCACCCGGGGCTACGCCAGCTTTGACTACGAGCTTTCCGACTACCGGGAGAGCCGCCTGGTGAAGCTGGACATCCTCCTCAACGGGGAGATGGTGGACGCCCTCTCCTTTATCGTCTTTGCCGATAACGCCTACCCCCGGGCCCGGCGGATGGCGGAAAAGCTGAAGGAGCACATCCCCCGCCAGCTCTTCGAGGTGCCCATCCAGGCGGCGGTGGGGGGCAAGATCATCGCCCGGGAGACGGTAAAGGCCATGCGCAAGGATGTCCTTGCCAAGTGCTACGGCGGCGACATCACCCGGAAGAAGAAGCTGCTGGAAAAGCAGAAGGAGGGAAAGAAGCGGATGCGCCAGCTGGGCACGGTGGAGGTGCCCCAGGAGGCGTTTATGGCGGTGCTCAAGCTGGATGATTAGCCGCCCACCCAACGCCGCCCCACCCCCCAGGGAGGACTTTGCCTCCCGCTTTGGCCGACACCTTCCCTGCTCACCCGCCCCGCCGGGAGGTCCGGCACAGGCTTTCCGCAAAAACCGGCGGGCTGGCGCTCACAGATCGAGCGCCAGCCCGCCGTTTTTTTGCCCGCTACCGGTAGCCGTGTAGCCGGTAGACCAGGGGCGTAACCCCCTCGTACTTCTTAAAGACCCGGATAAAGTAGCTGGTGTCCAGGTACCCCAGCTCCGCCGCCACCTGGCTCACCGCCGCCTCGCTCTCCCGGAGCATCTCCTTGGCCCAGGCGATCTTTTGCCGGTTGACATAGTCCACAAAGGTCTCCCCGGTGGTGCGGGAAAAGATGCGGCAGAAGTAGCTGGGGGCCAGGTGGCAGAGCTCCGCCATCTCCGCCATGGTCACGCGGTCCTGGCGGTGGCTCTCCAGGTAGCGGATGGCCGGGTAGATGGGGCTGCCGGCCAGCTCCCGCCCCGCCGCCGGGGGCTCCGGCTCCTGCCTGCCCTCCTGGCGCTGCTGCAGGTCCCCAATGTCCACCGGCGCCTGGGGGGCGCTGTGGCGCTGCCGCCCCGCCGCGGAGAGCATCCACTCGTAGGTCATGGCCTGGCTCCGCCGGTCCATTGCCTGGCAGACGATGTACCGCACAATGGCCTCCAGCATCTCGGCAATCTCCACCACCCGCCGGTACTCCATCTTGGGGATGCGCTCGTACTTTTCCATCAGCTCCCGGGCGGCCTCGGCGTCCTCCCGCTGTAAGGAGGTGATCTCCCCCACCAGCCGCTCCACCTTGACGTCGGCGCTGTTATCGGGAATCCGCACCTGCCCGAACATCACCGCCCCCAGGTACCGGTCCCCCGCCACCACCGGCACCGCCACATCCACAATGCCGCAGTGGCACAGGTAGATAAAGGGGCTGTTGAGGCGCACCGCCTCCAGCCCCGCCAGGGCGTCGCACCGGAAGCACCGCTTGCGGGAGATGGGGTTTTCCCGGATGACGCTGCAAAACTCGGTGCGGCAGCTGTGGCGGGTGACAGGGGTGCCCTTGTAATCCACCGTGATGATGGCGGTGCCGGTGGTTTTGGCCAGGATGTCCTGGAGCGCCTCAAACAGGGGGATGTTGAGGATGGTTTTCAGATCGTAATCCCTGCCGCTCACCGGCACCCCTCCCTTCCCAAGAAACAGGGGCGGATCCGGCCCCTATGGCCGGTTGCGCCCCTGTTGCGGATACACCCTATAGCAATCATCAGAATTGGCGGCATACAGCTGGGCGAGGAGCTTTTTCAGCTGCCGAAGCCCCAAAAACGCAGGAAGCCTTGATGGCTTTCAAG
>JAAWGY010000113.1 GCA_022795575.1 Angelakisella sp.
TGGGGAGTTTCGCTCCTGCGGGAGCGACCAGGGCCTGCGCGGCCCTGGACCTGCGGCCCGGTGGCCCGGGCGGGCACAACCTGTGGGACAGGCTCCGTCGCTATACCCCCGCCAGGAAAATTTTTTTGGTAGTTGACTTTATCGTTCAGAATGGGTAAACTATGATTAGAGGCTGGCGGCTCTGTATACCCCGCCGCCAAACTAACACCAGTACTACAGCGAGGCCGCCACAATGGCCCCGCCAGGGAGGACGACGGAATGGAACAGAACGACCGCGCCGAAAAGGACGTAATCAGCCTGCTGGACGAAGAGGGCAAAGAACACGAGTTTGAAATCGTGGACGCCCTGGAGCTGGACGACCGGCAGTACCTGGCCCTGGTGCCCCTCTATGACGAAAGCCAGGCCGCCGAAGCACTGGAGGATAGCGGCGAGCTGGTCATCCTCCGTGTCAGCGACGAGGAGGACGAGGACGGCGAACAGTATCTGGATGCCGTCGATAACGAGGAGGAGTATACCCGCGTGGCAGACCTCTTTATGGCCCGCCTGGAGGATTACTTTGACTTTGAGGAGGCCGAAGAGGACGGGAAGGATTCCTGACCACCCCATTCGCCCCCCAGCCTGCGGCGTGCGTGATTGCCGGTTAATATAATCCAACACTTATATTAAGGGAGCTTTGACTCCAAAGCGGATTGCAGACCTCCCGGCCCCCGGCCGGACGAAGGGAGCGTGAAGCGTAGGGCGGGCACCCACCTGTCGGTAGACGGGTTTTATCATCCGGTGTAACGGCGCTGCGGGTCATCATTTTTTTCGGTAGAAATCAGAACAGCGGACGGCCATCATGGTCCCGTCCGCTGTTTTTGTTGTGTGGCTGTGTGGCTGTCGTGCCTTATTCCGCCGTGGGCTCCTCTCCCTCGGCGTCGGCCTCCTCCGCAGGCTCTGCCTCATCATCAAGGCAGCCGCAGCACTCTCCGCAGTCCTCGTCGTCGCAATAGTACTCCTCTAACAGCTCGTCGTCCAGGTCGTCGCAGAGGGCGCAGCTGCGCCGCTTAAAGTAGGCGATGAGTGCCACCAGCAGCCCGATAATGGAGATCAGCAGCGCGATAATGGAGATAACAGTTCCTTTCCTCATCCCGAAAATCAACCTCCTTTTCTTTGAGCGGTGGCCCGGCCAGGACCGCCGCTGGGTGATACAGTACCATTTATTATATTACGAAAAGCGTAAAATAACAACTGCCGGCAGTGTTTTTCTTTGCCGCCGTTATTTTACCAGCAGCGAGCGGCCGTCCATCTCCTGGGGCTGGGGCAGGCCCAGCACCTCCAGCATGGTGGGGGCAATGTCCGCCAGCCGCCCGCCATCCCGCAGCGCCTTGGCCCCTGTCCCTACCGCCACAAAGGGCACCGGGTTGGTGGTGTGGGCGGTAAAGGGCTTGCCCTCCTCGTCCCACATCTGGTCGGCGTTGCCGTGGTCCGCGGTGATCAGGGCCGCGCCCCCTAACTCCTGGATTTTGGCCACCATCCGGCCCACGCACTGGTCCACCGTCTCCACCGCCTTTACCGCCGCCTCAAAGACGCCGGTGTGGCCCACCATGTCGCAGTTGGCGTAGTTCAGGATGATGACATCGTATTTGCCGCTCTCCAGCCGGCCGATCACCTCGTCTGTCACCTCAAAGGCGCTCATCTCCGGCTTTAGGTCGTAGGTGGCCACCTTGGGGCTGGGGATCAGCGCCCGGTCCTCCCCGGGGCAGGGTGCCTCCACCCCGCCGTTGAAGAAGAAGGTCACGTGGGCGTACTTCTCCGTCTCCGCAATGCGCAGCTGGGTCAGCCCCCGGTCCGAGATGTACTGGCCAAAGGTATCCTTCAGCGACTGGGGCGGGAAGGCCACCCGCACCCCGGGCATGGTGGCGTCGTACTGGGTCATGCAGACGTAGCAGAGGGGCAGCAGCCCCTTCTCCCGGGCAAAGCCGGCAAACTCCGGATCCACCAGCGAGCGGGTGATCTCCCGGGCGCGGTCCGGCCGGAAGTTGATGAACACCACCGAATCCTCCGCCCCGATGGTCCCCGCCGGGTCGCAGACGGTGGGCACCACAAACTCGTCGGTGACACCGGCGGCATAGGAGTCTGCCATCACCTTCACCGGGTCCGCCTCCTGGGTGCCCCTGCCGTTTACCATGGCGTCGTAGGCCTTTTCCACCCGCTCCCAGCGGTTATCCCGGTCCATGGCGTAGTAGCGGCCAGAGATGGTGGCGATCCGCCCCGCCCCGATCCGCTCCGTCTCCCGGAGCAGCGCTTGGATGTAATCCTTGCCGGAGGAGGGGGGGGTGTCCCGGCCGTCCATAAAGCAGTGGATGTACACCCGCTGGAGGCCGTGGCGCTTGGCCATCTCCAGCAGGCCGTAGAGGTGCCTCTGGTGGCTGTGGACGCCGCCGTCCGAGAGCAGGCCCATCAGGTGCAGGGCGGTGCCCTTGGCCTTGGCGCTTTCCATCGCCTCGGTAAGCACCGGGTTCTGGTACACCGTCCCCTCGTCGATGGCCTTGGTGATCCGGGTCAGCTCCTGGTACACCACCCGGCCCGCCCCGATGTTGGTGTGCCCTACCTCGGAGTTGCCCATCTGCCCCTCCGGCAGGCCCACGTCCATCCCCGAGGCCCCGATATCGGTACGGGGGTTTTGGGCAAAGATGCGGTCCAGGTTGGGGGTGCTGGCGGCGCGGATGGCGTTGCCGGATTCCTCCCGGCGGTCGCCGAAGCCGTCCATAATAATCAGCGCAAGCGGTTTTTTCATGGTTATCCTTGTCTCCTTTGAAGCAGGCCCCGGGGCGGTCCCGCGGGCCCGTTGATTTGCCTTTCGCCCCGGCTCTTAGCAGCCGGGCTGCATCCCTCCCCGCACCGGCCGGCGGAGCCTTTTCCGCCAGCCGCCGCGCCCTGGGGATGGAATCCGGCGCTTACCGGGAAGCCGCCTTGACGATGGCCGCAAAGTCCGGGGCCTTCAGCGAAGCGCCGCCGATGAGGCCGCCGTCCACGTCCTCCTGGTCCAGCAGCTCCTCGGCGTTTTTGGCGTTCATGCTGCCGCCGTACTGGATGGTCATGGCATCCGCCGCGGCCTGGTCATACAGCCCCGCAACCACGGTGCGGATGTAGTGGTTTACCTCGTTGGCCTGGGCGGCGGTGGCGGTTTTGCCGGTGCCGATGGCCCACACCGGCTCGTAGGCCAGGATGATCTTGGCCAGCTCCTCCTTGGTGACGCCACCCAGGGCTACCTTGGTCTGCATCCCCACGATCTCCTCGGTGATGCCGGCCTCCCGCTGCTCCAGCAGCTCCCCGACGCAGAGGATGACGGTAAGCCCCGCGTCCAGCGCCGCGCGCACCCGCTTCTGAACCGTCACGTCGGTTTCGCCAAAGTACTGCCGCCGCTCCGAGTGGCCGATGACCACATACTGCACCCCCATCTCCGCCAGCATCCGGGCGGAGATCTCGCCGGTAAAGGCCCCGGACTCGGCCCAGTGGCAGTTTTCGGCGCCCACGCCGATGTTGGTTCCCTTGGTGGCCTCCAGGGCGGTCTCCAGGTTGGTGTAGGGGACGCAGATTACCACGCCGCAATCGGCGTCCTTTACCAGGGGGGCCAGCTCCCCGATGAGGGCCTTGGCCTCGGGGCGGGTCTTGTTCATCTTCCAGTTCCCGGCGATAACCGCCTTGCGCAGCTTCTTGTTCATAGCAATACACTCCTTCTCATCTGTCTGCCCGCACCCAAGCAGGCGGGCTGTTTATCGTTTCCGCCCGCACCCGCGGGCGATGGGGTCCGTTGGTCAGGGGAGCTCCGGGCCGTTGTACCGGTCCTCCCGGGGGTCCTCCGCCGGAGGGGCCGGGGGCTGGTCTGCCGGGCTGCCGGACGGGGGTTGCTGGGCCGGGGGCTGGTCTGCCGGAGCGCCGGGCGGGGACTGCCAGGCCGGGGGCGGCTGGCCTTGGTCTCCACCCTGGCTCCACCACTGGGGAGGCTGTCCCGGCTGGGGGGCGTAGGGCCCGCCGCTTCCGGCCGGCGGTCCCCCCGGGGGAGCTGTCCAGCCTCCTCCCTGGGGCGGCGCCCACTGGGTGGTGTTGGAACCGCCCTGCCAAGGGGGCTGTTGCCCCCACTGAGGGGCTGTCCCGCCCTGGCCGGAGGGCTGCTGCCCCCACTGGGGAGCGGCTGGCCCGCCCTGGCCGGGGGGCTGCTGCCCCCACTGGGAGGCTGTCCCGCCCTGGCCGGAGGGCTGCTGCCCCCACTGGGAGGCTGTCCCGCCTTGGCCGGAGGGCTGCTGCCCCCACTGGGCGGGGCCTGCCGGGGGCGGGGCCCAGGGGCCGGGCTGTCCCGGGGCCTGATAGGGCGGGGGGTATCCCCCTGCCTGGGCCGAGAGGGGCACCCGGTCCCGGAGGACAAAGATCAGGATCGCCTGGGCCACGCTGCCAAAAATCACCGACAGGACGGTGTAGAGCACCTCCCGCCCCGGGTCGTAATCGCAGAAGAGGTGGTAAAGGGCGATGGCCATAGCCACGGTTGCGGCGATGGCAAAGAGGTTGCCGCCAAAGGAACGGAAGCCCTCGTTGGTGATATCAAAATCGCTGCCGTAATAGTAGTAGCTTGTGAAGATGCCATAGAGGGCGGCGGTGATGCTGCCTCCCCCAAGGATGCTTACCAGGTCCAGCACCGGCAGGATGATGGAAAACCGCCACTGCTTGCCGGTGCGGCAATAGACCGCCCGGTCACAGAGGCACCCCAACAGGTAGTTGTTGGCCACCGGAATCCAGGCCAGGGCGGGGTTGGGCAGGCCGGCGTTTCTTGCCATCCGGGCCAGCCCCGCCCCCTTGATGAGGTGGAAAACCAAAGCGCTAACCGCCCAAACCACAAAGACCAGGACCAGGATCCCGAAGATGGTGATAAGGGCTTCTTCAAAACCGTACATAGGATTCTCCTTTTTAACCGCTGTATCCCGCTACCGGTCCGGACCGTCGGGGGGCGGGTCGCGGTACTCCGGGGCGGCAGGGGGCCGGTACCCGCCCGGGCCTCCCCGGTAGTAATAGCTCCCGCCCTGGGGAGGGGCCGGGGAATCATCGTACCTGCCCGGCTTTTCCCGGTAGCGGGTTCTGGCGGGCGGGGGATTGCCGCCCTGGGGCGGGGCCGGGGGCTGGTAGTATCCCCCTGGTGCTCCCTGGTAGAAGGTCCCGGCGGGCGGGGGATTGCCGCCTTGGGGAGGGGCCGGTGGCTGGTAGTATCCCCCTGGTGCTCCCTGGTAGAAGCCCCCGGCAGGCGGGGGATTGGCACCTTGGGGCGGGGCCTGGGGGGCCGGGCCGTTTGGTCTCCGGGGCGGGGGGCTGGTGGTGTAGATCTCCGGTCCCCGGCGGGCCGGCGGCGCGCCTGTCACCGAACAGGGGCGGCGGTTGCGGATACAGAAGAGCAGGATATGGGGGGCGGCGAAGGAGAACACCACCGAAAGGACGGTGTAAAGCCCCTCCTGCCCCGGGGCGTAATCGCAATAGAGGTAATAGAGGGCCACCGCGGTAAGGCCGGCGGCGGCGATGGTCAGCATCCCCTGGAGGCCGCTGGCCAGCAGGTAGTTGGCCACCTGTAGGGACAGCTCCCCGGAGAAGAGCTCGGTAATGGCCGCATAGAGGAAGGGGGAGCCCAGGGTGCTTACAATCGGGAGCCAGAGGGCGAAGTTCCACTTTTTGCCGGCGCGGCAATAGGCGGCGCGGTCACAGAGGCAGCCCAGCAGGTAATCCCGGGCGATGGGCACCCAGGCCAGGCCGGGGTTGGGGATGCCGGCGTTTTGGGCCAGCCGGTAGACGCCCAGGGACCGCAGCAGATAGAGGGCCAGAAGTCCCAGGCCGATGAGGAGGAAAGCGCCCAACAGAATATACAGTCCATCCAGGTCGATCATTCCGTTCCCTCCTTTTCCCGCATTTCCCGGGGAATACCGGGGGTTATTTCAGCTCCGGGCCGTTGTTCTCTCCCTCGTCCCGGGGGCGCTGCGCCGGGGGCTGCTGGGGGTAGCTGCTCCCTTGGCCCTGGTAAAACTGGGGGCCCTGGCCCTGGTAGGGGGGGTGGGCGGGGGTTGTGGTATAGGTTCCGCCCTGGTAGGGGGGCTGGGCGGGGGTTGTGGTATAGGTTCCGCCCTGGTAGGGGGGCTGGGTGGGGTTTGTGGCATAGGGGCCGCCGGGGTAGGGCTGGCCGGGGTAGCCGGCGGGGGGCTGGGTGGGGCTCCACTGGTGGGTCCGGTTGTACTTCGGGCGGCTGCCGGGCCAGGGGCCGAAGCCGGTTACTGACACCGGCACGGTGTTCATTTCCACCAGCTGGAAGATCCAGTAGATGCCGAAGAGGATACCCAGGATGGTATAGAGGGTGGCGTTATCGGGGGCATAGTCCTTGAAGACATAGTAGATGGCATAGAAATACAGGATGGTTCCCAGGATACTGCCGGCGAAGAGGATTAGCAGGGCGAGGGCGACGAAGGCGTTGAAGTCGCTGTCGATGATGATGAGGCCTGCCACCATCATCAGGCCCATTAGGGCGATGCCCTGGAGGGCGGGGGTCCAGAGGGCCAGGCGGCTGCGTTTGCCGGTATAGGTGTAGATGGCACGTTCGGCGAGCATACCGGTTACATAGGCGTTGCCGACGGGGAGGAAGGCCAGCCAGGCGTGGGGGACGCCGGCGTGGTTGGCCATCCGCCACAGGCCGAAGGTACAGAGGATCTGAACGCCCACCAGCATAACGAGATAAAACAGCAGGCCCACGATCATAAATATAATACTCATCGCCATTAAAGGATTCCTTTCTTAATATAGCAGTTACCGGCAAACCTACCCGCCGGAATGCCCGAAGGGCGCTAAAAGTTTCGGTCAAGCCTTTTCAAAGGCTTGCAGGTCCAGGGCAGAGCCCTGGTCGCTCCCGCAGGAGCGAAACTCCCCAGGGCGCTATCGCTCAGGCGCAGGCTGCACCAAGGGGCAAAGCCCAGCCGTTCTGTTGCAGGCCGTCAGGCCGCGGTTCTAAACAGCAGCTTTCTGGTGGGGATGGGGGCAATGGCGGTTTTCCTCCCTCCTTGTGGGGAAGCGCAAACCGCGGCCGGGGTTAGGGGTAGGGCCTTTCTCCCCAAAACAGCCCGCCGCGCGCCGCAGGCGCTGGAGGCGGGCGCATTTTGGG
>JAAWGY010000114.1 GCA_022795575.1 Angelakisella sp.
CCTGGGGAGTTTCGCTCCTGCGGGAGCGACCAGGGCCTGCGCGGCCCTGGACCTGCGGCCGGGAAGCCCCGGCGGGCACAACCTGTGGGACAGGCTGCTGCGCTCCCCCTAATCGTGCTTGATCGCCTCCAGCGCCGAAATCTTCACCGCGCGGTTGGCCGGCAGGAAGCCAAAGACTACCCCCACCAAAATCGAGAACCCCAAAGCAACCAGCACCAGCCAAAGCGGAATCACCGAAAGCTTGCTCCCCGCCCCCATGGCCCCAGCCGCAAAGTTGTTAAACGCCCACGAGCCCCCAAAGCTCAGCGCAACCCCCAAGATCCCCCCCAAAAGCCCAATCATCCCAGCCTCCAGCAGGAACATCACCCGTATGTCCCGTACCTCCGCCCCAATGACCTTCATAACCCCAATCTCCCGGGTGCGCTCGTAAATGGACATAATCATCGTGTTGGCAATGCCAATAGCCGCAACCAGCAGCGAAAACCCCGCCAGCCCCCCCAGCACCAGCTGTATGGCCAGCGCCTGCTTCTGCATATACTCCCGGCTGTCGTTCATGGAGTTGTTGTCAAACCCCATCTCGGTGATGGCCTCCTGTACCGCCGCCACCGCGTCCACGTCCACGCACTTGACCTTGGCGTTTTCGTAGGCGATCTTCTTCCCCTGGGTCTTAATCCCGTTCTGCCGGTTGTACTTTTCAATGAGCCCCTTCATCTCGTTGATGTCCATAAAGGCGTAGTTGGTAGCCTCCCAGTTGGCGTCGTTCTTCAGCATCACCCCCGCAACCGTGGGCTTAAGCACAATGTCCTTCCCAATGGGCTTGCCGTTGCCGTCGTACTTGTTGGAGGGCAGCGTCAGCACCAGCTTATCCTTCATGATGTCCACAAAGGGATCCTTGATCCGCCCGTTTTCGTCCGGATAAGGATCCACCCGGTTGTTCCGGGTCTTTTTGGTGTCGTAAAACCGGTAGGCAAAGTTTTCCCCCACCACCAGGCTGTAGGGGCGGTCGCCGTCCTTAAGGTAGGAGCCCTCCTTGAGCTCGTACCCCAGCAGCTCCAGCGCCTCCGGGTAAACCCCGTAGATGACGTTGGTGTTGCGGTACCGGCCGTTTTTGGCGGTAAGCTGCATATTCAGGTCCCAGTTTTGGTAGAAGGGGGTGGCAATCTCCACCCCGTCCAGCGCCTGGATCTTGGCGATGGCGGCGTCGTCCAGCGTCACCTTGCTGTTCCAGTTGTAAACGTCGATGACCGTCAGGTCCCCCCAGCTGGCCAGCTGCTCCTCGTAGGTCATGGTAAGGCCGATGCCGATGGAGATGGCGATGATAATAAGCCCTACCCCAATGACCACCCCCAGGGCGGTAAGGAAGGTGCGGAGCTTGCGCCGGGTCAGGTTCCGGACGCAGATGGAAAGGATATCAGAGATTCGCATCCGCTTCCTCACTCCTCTTCTTCAGGATGCGCCGGCGGATCAGCAGCCCCGCCACCGCGGCGGCTGCCACCACCCCGCCGATGATGAAGGGGGTGGGGGACTTCTTCTCCTCATCCATCAGGCTGGGGTCGTCCATCATGCCGGGGACCTCCATCCCTGGGCCGATGCCCATCCCCATGTCCATCCCCCCCATGGGGTCAACAACGGTGGTGGACCAGAGGATGGTGGCGGTCTTCTCCTCCATGTTGGTGTCCTCATAGGTGATCTTTACCTCGCCGGAGCAGACACCCTCGGCGTTGGGGGTGATGTAGAAGTCCGCCGTGCCGGTGGAGCCGGAGGTGAGGTTGCCCAGGTTCTGCTGCTGGCCGGGGTTCTGGATGTCGCCGGAAATCTCGGCCGAAAGGTTGTAGACATCGCTGCGGCCCTTGTTGACAAAGTTAACGGTGAGGTAGCTCTCCTCGTTCAGGTAGATCTCCTGGGAGACCTCCACCCCCGTTACCTGGAAGCGGTCCACCTGGATAATGGGGATGGAGATGGTCTCCTGGGTGGTGTTGTCCCGGCGGCTTACCAGGTGGTCGTCCACGTACTGGTACTTCATCGAAACATCGATGTTGTGGGACTGGGGGGCGGCGTTGGCCTTGGCCGTCACCTGTATGGTCTCGGTGACGGTGGCCTCGGAATCCAGCTGGTCCACATAGAAGGTGTTGGAGGAGCTGGTGAGCATCAGCGCCTCCGGCATGGTGACGGTAATCATCATGTTGCTGACATCGATGTTGCGGCTGGTGTTGTAGAAGGTCAGCGACAGGGTGAAGGTATCCCCCGCTGTCACCGTGCCGCCGTAGTTGTAGTTGCTGACGATGACGTAAGGAGTGGCCATCTGCATCGAGCCGTAGTCCGGGGTGTCGTCGTTGTCATCATCCCGGGGGGTGTAGGGAACACAGGAGCTTACCTCCGCGGTGAACTGCTCATAGATATAGGCGGCGTTTTCGTTGTTGTCCTTGCTCTGCACCGTAAAGGCCAGGGTGCTGCCGGTGCCGGTATAATACAACGCCTTTAGCGAGACATGGCAGATAACGCCGCTGCTGGTCTCCTCCACACGCTCAATCTTGATGGCGGAATCGGTGGCGCTCTGGAAGCGGAAGCCGCCACGGTCCACTAAGATCTGCACATTGGGGGTGCTGTTGGAAATGATGTCCGCCTTGGTCACGCCGGGGATGGAAAACCGCACCATGGCGTCTACATAGTAGCCCCTGTGGATGGAGGGGTCGTTCTTGCTGCTGTCCCCGGGAATATAGGTGACGTTTTCCCCGTTGGAGCTGCGGTAGATTCTCTCGATGGTGTAGGTCATGTTGGAGGGAAGGGTGGGCTCATTGTTGTTATCACCGCCAGGGTTGTTGTTGTCGCCAGAAGAAGATGTTTTACATTCTGCAATGGCAACTGATAGCTTATTTCCGTTATTCACACGAAATTCCAGTTTTTCCTTGTTGCCAGAATCGGCATTATTATAAACAACATTTGCAAATGTAATGGTCCATTCAGTATCGGCTCCGGAATCAACAGTTACTTTGGAAGCAGCGTTTCCGGTATCTGTGCGAAAGGCGCCATTTGGGTCTAACGTAACTGTGGGCTTATCAGTAAGCGGTGTGGGAACAGTCAACTCAACTTCAATAGTAACAGGGTCAGTCGTTGTAATTTTGCCATCCTTCAACCCATCTGTAACTTCATATTTAGCACTGTAATTGCTTCCCAAATCTTGTGACTCGCTCATCGCCCCATACGCAACTGTACTAAGAAAATACCCCAACGTCCCCAGCAGAATCAGGACGGCCAGGGCCAGGGCTACGGCTCGTTTCAACGTGTTCGCTTTCACTTACTTCTCCTCCAATACATCCACGGTATTTTTCCCATCATGGTCCGCCCCGGCAGGCTGGGCGCCGGGGGGCGCTTTGGCCTGGCCGGATGGAGTGCCCCCCTCCGGGGCGGGCTGCTCCGGCCCCTCCTCCGGGGGGATCTGGTCGTTTTCCCAGGCGGCCTGCTTTGCCGCCTCCTCCTGCTCCACGTCAAAGAGGGACTTGTTGGGGGTATCCCCCACCACCGCCCCGTCCACAATGGTGACAATGCGGTCGGCGTAGTTGGCAAGGCTCCGGTCGTGGGTGACAAGAACGATGGTGATGTTCTGCTTGCGGGAGAAGTTGAGGAACAGCTCCATAATCTCCCGGGTGGTCTTGGTATCCAGGTTGCCGGTGGGCTCATCGGCAAAAACCACCTTGGGCCGGGCGGCAAAGGCCCGGGCAATGCCCACCCGCTGCTGCTGCCCGCCGGACATCTCTGCGGGGGTGTGCTTCATCCGCTCCGCCAGCCCCACCGCCTTCAGCATCTCCTTGGCAATGGCCGTCCGCTTGCGCTTGGAGATCCCCCGGAAGGTGAGGGGCATGGCCACGTTTTCCACGGCGCTCATCCCCGGCAGCAGGTTGTAGGACTGGAAGACGAAGCCGATGCTCTTCTGCCGGAAGTGGGCCAGCTGCTTTTCGGTCATTTTAGAGATATTCTTTCCCATTATGTAGACGCTGCCCCTGGTGGGTTTTTCCAGCCCCGCCAGCTGGTTTAAGAGGGTGGATTTCCCCGAGCCGGAGGTCCCCAGGATGCAGCAGACCTGCCCCTCCTCGATCTCCAGGTTGATGCAGCCTAAGGCCACCACCACATCGGAGCCCACCCGGTAGGCCTTGCGCAGGTCCACCGTTTTGATGATTGAAGCCAACTTTCTTCCCACCGTCCATTCTGCCGCAACCGGCCGTTTTCCCTTCCCCACCGGGGGAGGATCACCGCAGCCGGCGTTTTATTCTTAACAGGCTGTTTTTTACTATACCACATTCCACAGCCCGCCACAACCTTCCCGGGGCTAAAATTCACAGTCATTTCATACTTTTCTGCCGATAATTACGTACGCTATTGATATAACGGCGAAACGCCCTAAAATATTCGTGTCTAAAAAAGTTATTTTTATTGCAGGCCGCAGGAAATTTCTTTGGGTGGGCAAGGGCATAACAAAAGACCGGCGCTACTGTACCGGTCCCTTGTATACCGCGGATGTGCCACCAATGCAAGCACCCTGTCCTTCGGATCTAAGCGGCTGTATTTCTTCATGGCCTTTGCAGTCAGGCCGGCAAAGCACAATCGATAAACGTCATCGTCCCATCCGCCAGGCTGACATTGCAGCTGGCATAATAGGGAAACTTCGACTCGCTGTCCAAAACAAGGATGCCGGGATGGCCGGACACATAAGGCTTATCGTTCACGCCAACATAACAGTACACGCAATTCTCTTCCTCGTTTTCACCGTAGGAGGAGGTTCCGCTTCCACGGTGTGCAAGGACAAACTCCCGCCCAATCTTATCAATACAAGCGTCGATTCCGATTCGGGCGGCCTCCCTGACTGTCAGCATATCATTCCCCTCCTTTATGGGATTTCAAACGGATCATCGCTGAATTGGACCTCGATCCCGCTGATGGCGGATATTAGGCGGCTTGTCTTTTGCCCGATCCGCCGTAAAACCTCTCTGTCCTCGTTGGAGGCAACGGGAGCTGCTTCTCCGGGGTGGGAATGGCCGTAGAGCCTTAGCCGCTTGGACAGCAGCAGCTCCCCAAGGATTTCATCAAAGGCACATCTTCTCTCGGAGCCATGAAACAGGATGTCCTCACGCTTTCCCCGCAGTATCGCGAATTCATGACCGGTCTTTGCGGTAAGGTAGGCCAGGTCATTCATGGACAAATGCTCATAAGGAAATTTCGCCCAGTCTCCCACATCAGGGACCCGATTCAGGATGGACGCCCTATGCTCATCCAGCCCGCCTTCCCCACGCCGGAGCGATTCCAGGGAAACCCTCATGGATTGGGTTGATTGTAACTCTATCATAGCTTGCACCGACCCTGTTTTTCTATTCCCATTATAGCCTTTTCCCGCCCTCCCTGTCAACGGCCGCCGGAGGGCAAGGGCATAACAAAAGACCGGCGCTACTGCACCGGTCCCTTGTACACCCGCGGATGTACCGCTGGAGCTGCTAGGCAGATTTGAACTGCCGACCTCGTCCTTACCAAGGACGCGCTCTACCGACTGAGCCATAGCAGCAAATACCGCGTTAAGCGGCTTGGCAGGGGCAGAAGGGCTCGAACCCTCGGCACGCGGTTTTGGAGACCGCTGCTCTACCAACTGAGCTATACCCCTGTATCCTTGTGATACCTGATAAGCCGTTCCGCCTCAAATCAGCATTGCCTATTATACAGGATTCCCCTATGGATGTCAACCCCTTTTTTGCAAATAAAATAACGTCTTTTGACAAAAATTTTTGCAGGCCCCGGGGGCGATTCACCCCTTTTGCCCCCGGGGCATAGGATGGCAAAAACAGCGCCGCTGCGGCAAAAGCAAAGGAGGAAGGCCCCATGCCCCGGACCCTGCGTTATTTCCTGGAGGCCAACAGCCCGGGAGGCTGTGTTTCCCGTTTCGACCAGCTGGGCATCCCCGGCAGCTGGCGCTGCTGGGTTGTTACCGGGGGCTCGGCCCGGCTCCGGGCCCGGCTGATGGACCAGGTGGGCAGGGCTATGGCCCCCCTCTGCGGCACCGTGGAGGAGATCCTCTCCCTGGAGGACCCGGACCGCCTTACCGCCGCCATCTTCCCCGGGCGGCAGGCAGCAGTGGCGGACGGGGAGCTCTCCGGCGCCATCCTCCCCCGCTGCCCCGGCGGCTACCAGCGCCCCGTCTCCCTTTGGCCCTGCGTCCGCCACCAGGCCCTGTGGGAGGCCCGCCGGGAGCTGCTGCGCCTGGAGGAGGCCCGGCGGGGCCTGGCCCGGGACGCCGGCGGCTACCTCTACGCCGCCGGGGCGATGCTGGGCGATCTGGCCTCCGCGGGGGCGGCGGCGCTGGACCGGGGGAAGCTGCGGGACTACGCCCGGCGGCTGGCCCGGCGGGAATTCCCCAGCGCCCCCCGGGGACGGGGGCGGGAGCAGGTCCGCTTCCTCTCCGCCCTCACCGGCAAGGGCCCGGTGCTCCTTACCGGAACCGCCGCCGCCCTCTGTCCCCGGGTGATTGCCATCGAGGACGGGTGGGGCGCCGCCTCCAACGCCCTGCTGGAGGCGCTGCGGGAGCTGGCGTTGGAGGCGGGGCTGGAGGTGATCTCCTGCCGGTGCCCCCTCTTCCCCTTCACCAAGCTGGAGCACCTGCTGCTGCCCCGGCTGGGGCTGGGGATCGTCACCCTCAACCCCTCCAACGCGGCGGCGCTGAAGGGGCTGGCCCAGCGGCAGATCCACGCCACCCGGTTCTGCGACCGGGAGCAGCTCCGGGCGCGCCGGGAGCGGAGCCGCTTCCTCCGCCGGGGGGCGGCGGGGATGCTGGAGCAGGCCGGGGCGCTGCTGGCCCAGCGGGAGGCCCTGGGCCGGGAGCTGGACAGCATCTACGACGCCGCGGTGGACACCGACCGGGCGGAGGCGGCAATTGCGGAGATTGTGGCGGAGGCGGCCGGGTAGCAGGGCCGCCGGAACCCTGCCGGGGGGCCGGGGGCAGCGGCTGCCCACCGCCCTTTCTTTGCCCCGCCAAAAGAGGGGCCTGTCGCCGCAAAAATCGTACTATAGCAATCATCAGAATTGGCGGCATACAGCTGGGCGAGGAGCTTTTTCAGCTGCCGAAGCCCCAAAAACGCAGGAAGCCTTGATGGCTTTCAAG
>JAAWGY010000115.1 GCA_022795575.1 Angelakisella sp.
ACCTTGCAATACACCAAGTATTGCTGCGGTTTTTTGCCTTGCAGGGCGGGAAAATCCCTTGTCCTGCCTGCATCATCCGGTTATGAATACAGCTTCTTAAAAAGCGGTTCGAGACCTTTCTGTGTACCAAAGCTGCGGGCCCTTTTCCGGCTACGGGGGCGGGCTACAGGGCAACGATGAGGTAGAGACAGGCCAGAAACTCCCGGGGCAGGGCGGCGGCCAGCAGGCCGGGCCGCAGGATGGGCGCCTCCCCGGCCAGGTACTGGGCCAGGTTTTCCAGCACCGAAAGGAGGGCAAGCTCCTTGCCCAGGGCCGCCAGGGCCTCGGCAAGGCTTCCCCCCTCCCCCGGCAGGGTGTCCAGGGTGAGCTCCTGGCCCCCCTGGCGGTCCCGCTCCAGCCGCACCCGCTCCCGCAGGGCGTCGTCCAGCTCCGCCATGGTGTAAACCCGGGTGGGGTCCAGCCCCAGCAGCTCCCCGGCGGTTTCGGCGGCGGCCAGCAGCAGGTCCTCCCCCAGCCGCCGGCGGCGCAGCTTCCCCCGCACCCGGGCCAGCGCCAGCGCCTCCACCGCCGCCCGGGCGGGCTCCTCCAGCGGCTCCAGCACCCGGCGGGTCAGCTCCACCATGGCGGGGCCCCGGGCCCGGCGGAAAACGTCCCCCTCCCCGGCGGGGAAGGCGTAGGCCCGGCCGTCGTACCGCCCCGCCTCCTTCATGGCGTCCAGGTACCCCAGCCGGATGTTGCGGCGGCACTGGTCCTTTTCAAAGATCAGGAAGTTGCCCAAATCCCAGCAGCTGCGGACGGTGTGGAGGGGGACCTCCGGCCGGAAGCTGCGCTTCACCCCAATCCCGTCCACATCCACCGCCCAGATCTCGGAGAGCGCCACCCCCGCCCGGGTGGCCATCCCCACCGGCAGGTTGTCGTAGTACCCCCCGTCGATGAACCGGGCCTTTTCGATGGTCCGGGGCTTAAAGGCGGGGAAGCAGGAGGCGGAGGCGATCATGTAATCCGCCACCGAGCCGGGGGGCATATCCCGCAGGAAGAGCTCCACCGGCTTTAGGGTGGACATATCCACCGTGACGATGCCGTACTCCACCCCGCTTTGCCGCAGCTTCTCCTCGTCCAGGATGTCCCGGATGGTGGCCTCCAGGGGGGAGATATCCAACCCCCCCTTTGTCACCATCTCCCGGACAAAGGCCCGGTAGACGGCCAGCCGGCTGTCCAGGGTGTCCCCGGCGCTGGGGATGCCCTCCATCACCCGGGCGTTGTCCATCTCCCACCACAGGGCGTAGGCGGCCTCAAACTCCCCCTGGGCCATCAGCGCCCCGTTCAGCGCCCCCACCGAGGTACCGGTGACTACCCGGTAATCCAGCCCAAGCTCCCGCAGGGCCTGCCAGACACCGATCTGGTAAGCCCCCTTGGAGCCGCCGCCCCCTAAGACGACGGCCCGGTGATTCCCCTGTGGCGCGGATTTGGACATAGCAGCCTCCTTTGTGTTGGATGGTAAGAGCCTATTCAGGATCTCCCGGTGCGCCGAATTGGCAAGGAACGCGAAGATTTTTAGCCGAAAAGGCGAAACCCCCCGATTTTTTCAAAAAATTGCGATTCATTTCGGTTCTATCAAAAAAACCCGGTTGTTTTTTGACAGAACATTCGCTATAATAGAAACTGAGGCACAGGATAGTGCAAGCAGGAGCGGGGCGCGACCAACACCCCGCCCCCTGTCTACGGAGAACGCACCTCCATACACAACGGCTTTGGCCGCGACTTGCAATCCTTATTATACTGTTTTGCCCCGGTAAATACAAGAAGGGGCGGCGGGAAATAGTTTGTGTTGTACTTGTCGGCGGCGCTGGTGTATGGTTAATTTTCCGTACCCGGCGCTGTTTTTGTGTCTCGCGAATGGAAGCGCGGCGGAGGCCGGGACGGCTCTTCTTTTGGTCTTGTCGTCTGACCTCATTTGCCACCCCAGCCTCCCCCCTTCCAAACCGCGGGAAAGACAAAATTGGACAAGGAGGACACGATAGAGGTATGAAAAAATTTTTTGCGATTCTTTTGGCTGTCCTGATGACGGCCTCCCTTAGCGTGGTGGGAATGGCGGAGGGAATCCAGCCCAGGGGCGGCGGAGACTCTATGACCACCCTGCACGTCCTTTATCAACCTGTTACAGATCGCTATTACATGGACGGAGAATATCCCAGGCTGGTTACTTACGCAGTTAGTGACCCCATTGAGACAGAGGAAAACTCTGTTGAGGGTATGGTAGAATGGTCTGCGCCAAAAGCTGAATTTGAAGTTTCCGGAGAAGAGCTTGTAAAAGAAGGCGTCAAGGTATTTGTACAGGTCGGCGGTGATACTGCCTTCATGTACGTTGGGGACGCGAAGATTGTATCCATCACAAGTGAAAATGGCTTGGTAAATTTTAGAAAGACTACTGACCACTGGGGAAGCGAATGCTATATCCTAAAGTCTGCTCAAACGCTTACCGAGGCCGGAGTGCTTGAAGATACCATCATTATGAAAACTCCAAAGGCCATGTATAAAGAAAAAAATAACGTTGCCGATAAGAACGATGGCCCCTTTACCTATAAGTTCCCCTTCGCCATCACCGTGACCGGGGACATCCCCACCGGCGGCGGCAGCACCGGCGGCGGTTCCAGTGACGACCACGACACCCCCCCGGCTACCGAGAACGCCGCCAACGACGACAAGACCCTGGACAAGCTGGCCGCCGGGGAATCCGCCGAGGTCAAGCTGACCAGCGGGTCCGCCGCCCTTGCCACCGATACCATGGACACCCTGGGCAGCCACGGCGGCAAGCTCACCGTCACCGTGGATAAGATGACGGTGGCCATCCCCGGGGGCTTTGGCAAGGTTAACGAGCCCGGGCGGATCTACTACCCCCTGGACTTCTCCGACAGCCTGGCCACCGCCGCCGACCTGGCGGCGGCGGTGAAGGGGGAAAAGGCCAAGACCGAGGTGGTCAAGGCCGGTGGCGATATGGTGATGCCCACCACCGTCACCGTAACCCTGAAAACCAAGTTGACCGGGACGGTAAACGTCTACTACTACAACGATACCACCCGGCGGTACACCCTCCTGGCCAGCCCCGCCGCCAAGGACGGCAAGATCACCTTTGCCACCAAGCAGATGGGCACCATGGTGCTGACCACCGGGACCATCTGAACCCAGCCTCCCCTTTGAGCCGTGGGGGAGAAAAGAGATAGACGACAAGAGGAGCCCGACCTTTCCCCGGGCTCCTTTTTTGCGTTGTTTTCCAAGGGCCAGGGAACCAGGACCAAGGCCGTCCCCCCATCCTCCCCATCTCCCGGCGCGCCGAATTGGCAGGGATTTTTTCGCCCTGCCCGCATCATCCGGCTGTGAATACAGCTTCTTAGTTTTTCAGGCTCTGCATTGGCGCGGGGATCTGTCCCCCCCGGCGGATAAACCTGGCGGGGGAGCAGCGGCTGATCCGCATCACCGGGCCGCTGCCCAAAAGCCCCCCGAATTCCAGCGTGTCCCCCTCCTTCCTGCCGATGGCGGGGATTACCCGTACGGCGGTGGTTTTGGAGTTGACCATGCCGATGGCCGCCTCGTCGGCGATCAGGGCGGCGATGACCTCCGCCGTGGTGTCCCCCGGCAGGACGATCATATCCAGCCCCACGCTGCAAACGGCGGTCATGGCCTCCAGCTTTTCGATGCAGAGGGCACCGCTGGCCGCGGCGGCAATCATCCCCTCGTCCTCCGAGACCGGGATAAACGCCCCGGACAGCCCCCCCACCCGGGAGGAGGCCATGACGCCCCCCTTCTTCACCGCGTCGTTGAGGAGGGCCAGGCAGGCGGTGGTGCCGCAGCCCCCGCAGCTCTCCAGCCCCATCTCCTCCAAGATGCGGGCCACGCTGTCCCCTACCGCCGGGGTGGGGGCCAGGCTCAGGTCCACGATGCCAAAGGGCACCCCCAGCCGGCGGCTGGCCTCGCTCCCCACCAGCTGCCCCATCCGGGTGATCTTAAAGGCGGTGCGCTTGATGATATCCGCCAGCTCGCTGATGGAGGCGTCGGGGTGCTTGGCCAGCACCGCCCGGACCACCCCGGGGCCGGATACCCCAACGTTGATTTCGCAGTCCGGCTCCCCCGGCCCGTGGAAGGCCCCCGCCATAAAGGGGTTATCCTCCGGAGCGTTGCAGAGCACCACCAGCTTGGCCGCGGCGATGCAGTCCCGGTCCGCCGTCCGCTCCGCGCATTCCCGCACCATCTGGCCCATCAGCGCCACCGCGTCCATGTTGATCCCCGCCTTGGTGGAGCCCACGTTTACCGAGGCGCAGATGTTTTCGGTGACGGCCAGGGCCTCCGGGATGGAGCGGATCAGGGCCATATCCCCGGGGGAAAAGCCCTTCTGCACCAGGGCGGAGTACCCCCCGATGAAGTTCACCCCCAGGCTGTCCGCCGCCCGCTGGAGGGCACGGGCCAGCTTTACCGGGTCGCCGCCGCTGGGGCCGGCCACCATGGCGATGGGCGTTACCGCAATCCGCTTGTTGATGATGGGGATGCCGTACTGCCGCTGGATCTCCTCCCCGGTCCGCACCAGGTCCTTGGCCAGGCGGCAGACCTTGTCGTAAACCTTCTGGCAGGTGCGGTCCATATCCTCGCAGGCGCAGTCCAGCAGCGAGATGCCCATGGTGGTGGTGCGCACATCCAGGCAGTCGTCCTGGATCATCTGTATCGTTTCTAAAATATCCTTGGTGTCTAAAACAGGCATAATGCTTCCTCCTTAAATATGATGCATCGAGTTAAAGATATCCTCATGCATCACATGGGTGGAAAGGTTCATCCGCTGGCCAATCTCATCCACCTTGGCGGCAAACTGGTCAAAGGGCAGCTTCAGCCCGGAGATGTCCACCAGCATAATCATGGCGAACATATCCTGTAGCACCGACTGGGTCACTTCGATGACGTTGGCGTTGGCCTCGGCGCAGGCGCCGGACACCTTGGAGAGGATCCCCACCATGTCCTTGCCGATTACGGTAACAACAGCGCGCATTACGATTTCCTCCGTTTCACTCACTTTTTTCTGGCCTGTGTGGTTCTCTCAGCTGCTGGCGTTGGGTATGGGTTTCCAGGTCCGCGTACCAGGTGGGCAGGGGCAGGCGGCTCCCCCCGCCGGTGAGCTGTAGCGCCAGCCGGGTGGCGGTATCCAGCGTCACCCAGTTGCCCACCGATACAAACACCGGCTTCACCCCCCGGCGGGTTCGCACCGCCCGGCCCAGCACCTGCCCCTCCTTCACAATATCCCCAAAGCTGCCGGGCTCTTCCCCGGGCTCGGCGCTCTCCGCCCCATCCACCCGGTAATAGTGCTTGGCCACCCCCATGGTGGGGGCCCGCAGGTAAAAGGAGGCGTGGGCGGCAAGCCCCATCCCCCGGGGGTGGAGGATGCCGTTGCCGTCAAAGACAAAGATATCCGGCCATTCCCGGAGCTTTGCCGCCGCGGCGATCACCAGCGGCAGCTCCCGGAAGGCGAAGCACCCCGGCAGGTAGGAAAAGGCCACCCGCCCCGACGCCTGCCGCTTCTCTACCACCTGCTTGGTCTGGCAGTCCACCGTCACCACGCAGCAAACCGCCATCTCCTCCTCCCCCTGGCGCCAGTAGGCCAGGTCCACCCCGGCGGCGGTTCGGGGCATCTCCTCCCAAAAGGTATTCCGCTGTAGGACATAGGGGGCCAGCGTGTTCTGGATGGCGATACAGTCCTCCTCGGACAGCCTGGGGAACTCCTCCGGGGAATGCAGCAGCGGCGGTAGACTGGTCATATCACAAACCCTCCGTTCACCCCAATCACCTGTCCGGTGACAAAGGAGGCCCCATCCCCTGCCAGCCAGAGGATGGCCCGGGCCGCCTCCTCCGGGGTGCCGATGGTCCCCAGCGGCGTCTCCTCCCGGAGGGCGTCCAGCGTCTCCCCGTCCAGGGCGGCGTTCATCTCGGTGGCGATGACGCCGGGGGCCACGCAGTTGACCCGGATACCGCTGGGGCCCAGCTCCTTGGCCAGCGCCTTGGTAAAGCCGATTACCGCCGCCTTTGCCGCCGAGTAGTGGACCTCGCAGGAGGCCCCCGCCTGCCCCCACATAGAGGACACGTTGATGATATTCCCGCTGTGGCGGCGAATCATCCCCGGCACCACCGCCCGGCAGCAGGCGTACAGGCCCTTGGCATTCACCGCAAACATCCGGTCCCACTCCGCCTCGGTGATCTCGGTAAAGAGCCGTTGCTGGGCGATGCCGGCGTTGTTGACCAAAAGGTCGATCTGCCCCCACCGCTCCACCACCGCCTGCACCTGGGCCTCCATCTCCGCCACCGAGGAGACGTCCCCGCAAAAGGGAACCGCCTCCCGGCCCTCCCGGCGCAGCCGGTCACACAAAGCCTGGGCCCGGTCCGGGTGGCGATGGCAGCCCACCGCCACCCGCCAGCCCTCCCGGGCCAGCAGCAGGGCGGCAGCGGCCCCAATGCCCCGGCTCCCGCCAGTGACGATTGCTGTTTTGTTGGCAGTGTCCATCCTTCACCCTCCCTTTTAGAGCTTTTTCAGCCAGACCACCAGCCAGACGAGGACACACAGGAATGTGATGACGCACATCCCCACAAAGACGGCGTGGGCGTCCCGGGAGACTAAGACAGTGACCGACTCGGGGTCTACGCCGGTTTCGGCCACCAGGTTCATCCTGGCGGCCTGGGGGAGGTACCACATCAGCTTCCAGCTCAACCAGGTGAGGGCGGCGCTGACCGCTGTCAGGATATACATCACCTGAAAGGCCGGGGTAAAAAAGCGGGGGCGGCGGGCGTGGAAGCGGGCCAGCCGGCGGCGGAGGACACGGAGGAGGGCGGCCGCTTTTTTGAGGGGTTCTCCGGAGCGGCGGCGGGGAGGCTGGGGCATAGGGGGTGGCCCTCCTTTGACTGCTAAGATAGACCTATTTTACCACATGGCCGGGGAAAACTCCAGCGGGGGGTGAAAAATAGGAGGTTTAACGCAGGCTTTTGGGGGCGGGGATGGGTGGGGCGGGGGGCTTTTAGGCCGGTGGTCCCAAAATGCGCCCGCCTCCAGCGCCTACGGCGCGCGGCGGGCTGTTTTGGGGAGAAAGCGGCTACTCCTAACCCCGGCC